>JAYTMW010000484.1:0-2159 GCA_043728105.1 Saprospiraceae bacterium
GGCGGATTTATCCGCCGAATGTCACGAAAGCCATGCTAATTTGCGCATTCGGCGGATAAATCCGCCGCTACAGCAGGTTGCAAAACCTCGATAATGCCAAAGCGGAAATTGCTGATGCTCATTTATAAGTTAGAATTAGATTGATAAACCAGCTATCGTGAAAACAGCTGAATATTTTGATGTTATTACTTATTGTTTTTTCCAAGCGGATTTGTTTTCCACGCTCTTGAATAAAGCACACTGATAATTAAACCTCGGTTATACATTTCCTTGTCGTATGAAATATTGGTCAAACCATAATTGTATTTCACATCCACCGCAAGTCTCTTATCTTTAATCTTAAACGCATAACCGATACCCGCTTGAACGCCAGCTTCAAGTCGTTTAAACCCTGCGTCTGAATTTTCAAAGGAAAGATCAGTGGTCAAATCGTCGGTTTTCTTTGTGCCTTTAAAATTATAGGCGATAGCGGGCCCAGCGTTTATGTATAAATTGCCCAAATGAACACGAGCCAACACGGGTAACTCAAATGAATAAAAACGATAAGTTGTAGCAAGATTCGTCAATGGATTATTGGCTAATAATCTACCGCCCTTCATGACAAAATACAATTCGGAAACAAGTGTAAATTGTGGTGTGATGCCCGCTTGAAATGATACCCCCGCTTGTACGCCTTTAACCGATTCTCTATAATCATCAAAGGATGTATTTGAATTGCCATAATTGAGGTTTGTACTTTGCAAATTAATCATCATATCAAAATACGTTTTTGCCGTTTTTTTAACCTCTTTACTGTTTTCTGAACCCACACTTTCAGTTTGACCAAATGTGTTTGTGTATAGGGAAATCATACCCAGTATGAGTCCTATATATGCTGTTTTTTTCATCTTGATTTTTTTTAAATTTTTAAATTAAAAGACTTATTTTACTTTTTAAAGCAAAAATTGTGGCGTAATGCCTAATAAATAAGGTGTAAATCTTATTTGCGTTGAGAAAAATGGTAATGAATCGCAAAATTTCATCGTGATGCCAATGGTATTCTGAACTTACCAGAACGTACTGCAACACAAATTTTAAGAGCGCCAGAGCCAGTAAGAATATTGTTTTATTTGTCATTAGAATTCTATTTTATAACTCAAATTTGGAAGAAAAACGGATGTTGCATCCTTGTCTATTTTGTTATTTGCCAGATTGTATTTGTACCCATAAAAATCAGATTGACCTGTAACATTCAGTAGTTTTAATGCTAATTCACGAGAGCTTTTTTTCTTATTCACCTTATAACTGGCCGTGAAATGAACATTTAATGAAGGGTCTGCTTGTATTTTAAAAGCATCTGTTTCATCATAAGTAATCGCTTTTGCTGCATGTGAAGTGGCTTCATTCACTGCCGAATAACGGTTGCCACCTTGATAGCTCACACGGGTATTGACACTTAAAACATTCTGATTGTTTCTACCCACTTGCCATTCCTTTCCAATTAAAAAATTGAACAAATAATTGCGATTAAATTTTGTGTCACGCCAAACATTGTCACCACCTTTATATTCTGAATTGAAGACAGATGCGGTCAATAAATAATAATACCCACGGGACATATATTTTTCAAGTGTCACATCAATACCATAGTTTCTACCTTCACCCGTGCTTTGTAATTTCTCCGCAAAAAACCAATCGTTTTGAAGGTTTATGAAAGAAAAAGAGCTATCGGCTATTACAGGTACAGAGAACAATTGTTGAAAATATGGTTCTATTTTTAAATGTACTAAATCGGTAATATGTCTATCAAAACTCAATACAAAATGGTGCGCTTTTGTAAAATCAAGATTTTTATTGACGGCTGTTTCACCCGTCGAAATTGAATTGTTGAAATAAGTATTTAAACGCTCTAAATGGCTATGCAATCCATAGCCCAAACCAATTGTTGTCTTGTCATTGACCTGCTGCTGAAAACCTACCCGTGGTTCAATCGTGTAATGATTGTTTAAGGTAAAAAATTGACCATTAACACCAATATTCATCTGCAATTTACTTGTTAGACTAATGGATGAACTGCTATAAGCCGAAATCAGTGTACTGAATCCATTGGCATTAACGATGTCTTTTAGAGTGCCGTCTTGCGCCCCTGCCTTACCTAAGTGCATGTCATATTGCATACC
>JAYTMW010000485.1:0-2513 GCA_043728105.1 Saprospiraceae bacterium
AAAAGACGTGGTACAACGCTTCTTACAACAACGCTCAGAAAAAATTAACTTAACAGATGCCGATATTAACGGCGTCGAAATCCAAACCCTCGTAGAAAACAGTGCGGCTTTCAATTTTTTAAAAGCAGAAGAAGAAGATATCTATTCCGATGCCGATTTGAAAGTCAAATACTAATTACCTAAAACATAAACATACCTTTGATGAAAACAGGCACAATTGTACTCACTCGTTTCCCTTTCACTGATTTGACTTCCACAAAAAGATGACCTGCAGTCATCTTATCTAAAGTCCAACTGCACGACTCTGATGTTATTGTTGGTTTTATATCCTCTGTAATACCTAAAGCAATTTCTGAAACAGATTTTATATTGAACCCAGCAGATGTAGATTTCAAGTCAACAGGATTAAAAACAACATCTATTTTAAAAAGGATAAATTAGCCACTTTAGATTCGACTATTTTCACTGGCGAATTGGGTAAAGTATCTCCAAAAATTTTACAAACCTTAAAAGATTGTTTGAGAAAGGCTTTAGATTTATAAATTATGCGATAGTTTTAGGAAGACTTGTTATCAGCGGGTCATAACCTACGAAACAATACCCCCTCAGTATCAAAAGCAAAAATCCTTTCAACACTCGTTTGAAAGGATTTTTAAGTATATCAAAGTGTCAACAAAAACAGCGTGAGTAGGTGCTTTAGAATTGTCTGATTCTAACCTTCACTAAATTTTTCATAAATAACGAGATAACGAGCGCAAGCATCTCAATAGAAAAGCTGC
Source organism: Saprospiraceae bacterium (assembly GCA_043728105.1). GTDB lineage: Bacteria > Bacteroidota > Bacteroidia > Chitinophagales > Saprospiraceae > JAAFJT01. The sequence goes on from JAYTMW010000485.1 coordinate 780, forward strand.
AATTTCCTTACAGAGATTGCAGCTTTTTCATTAATTTTGTTAGAAATATCAACCATTCACAAGATTATTGCATCCAAAATTAAAATTCAAATAAATGCCTATCTATCATAAATTAGGAAAAATACCGCCCAAACGCCATACCCAATTTCGAAAAGAAAATGGTGAATTATATTATGAGCAACTCTTCGGCACTGTCGGCTTCGATGGCATGTCAACGCTCATGTATCAAATTCATCGCCCGACGATGGTGAAAGAGGTTTTATCTGAAACCGAGGTGGCTCCGAAAATAGCCGTGCCTAAAAACATCAAGGCGCGTTTGCTCAAAGGTTTTGATGTGCCTGCTCATGATGATTATTTGGAAAGCCGCACACCTTTATTGGTCAATTCGGATATTCATATTGGTTTGGCTGCGCCTAAAAAGTCTTTGACTGAGTATTTCTTTAAAAATGCTGATGCGGATGAAATGCTTTTTGTTCATCGAGGGTCGGGTACTTTGCGGACGCAATTGGGTAATATTAAGTTTGAATATGGTGACTATCTTATTATTCCAAGGGGCATGATTTACCAAATTCAGTTTGATACTTCAGATAATCGCTTGCTTTTTGCTGAGTCATTTCACCCAATTTATACGCCCAAACGCTATCGCAATTGGTTTGGTCAACTCTTAGAACATTCGCCCTTTTGTGAACGAGATTTGAAGCTGCCTGAAGACCTCGAAACGCACAATGAAAAGGGTAATTTCATTATAAAAATAAAAAAACAAGGCGTTTTATACGAAATGCTCTACCCGACACACCCTTTTGATGTGGTCGGTTGGGACGGCTACAACTTCCCTTACGGCTTTTCGATTCACAATTTTGAACCTATAACAGGGCGAGTGCATCAGCCGCCGCCCGTGCATCAAACTTTTGAGACGAAGGCGTTTGTTATCTGTTCATTTTGCCCGCGCCTCTATGATTATCACCCCCTCAGTATTCCGGCACCTTACAACCACTCGAATATTGATTCGGACGAAATGCTCTATTATGTCGATGGGGATTTTATGAGCCGCAACAACATAGAGCAAGGGCATATCACACTCCACCCAAGCGGTATCCCACACGGACCCGCTCCCGGCGCATACGAACGCAGCATCGGACAAACTCAAACAGCAGAATTAGCCGTGATGATTGATACATTCCGACCCCTCAGTATTACGGAGGCAGCGATGCGGATTGATGATGGAAAGTATTATCAATCATGGTTGGAATAATTTCAATTAAAAATCAAATTAATGGTTGATAAAAATATGGATTTCACCATCCACAACATCCCTTTCGGTATTTTTTCAATAAAAAGCGGTCAAAAACGCTTGGCAACTATTATTGGCGACCAAGTCGTGGACTTATACGCCTTAGCGCAATTGGGTTATTTTGATGAATTAAAAATTAAGAAATCAGTTTTTAAAAATGATTATTTAAATGATTTTATCGCTTTGGGAAAAGGAAAAACTAATGCTGTAAGAAAGCGTTTGCAGGAAATTTTAGCAGATGTTAAAAATATTCAACATTCATCATTTACCATTCATCATTCAAAAGTCAATTTACATTTACCCATCAAAATAGGAGATTATACGGATTTTTATTCTTCAGAACAACATGCTACAAACGTCGGTACGATGTTCCGTGATCCTCAAAATGCTTTGTTGCCGAATTGGAAGCACATGCCCGTAGCGTATCATGGGCGAGCAAGTTC
>JAYTMW010000486.1:0-8033 GCA_043728105.1 Saprospiraceae bacterium
CAGTTTTTAAAATGGGGCATCGTTTGGTTGATGTTTTTAATGGTGAGGAACTTACAAATCGGCCCAAAGAACCTTTTGTAGATTTGTTGAATCACGAAAGTTATACCATTCAAATTCCACTTTTAAAAGACGATTTAAAAACCCGATTGGCTCAAACGCTCATGGTTTTTAACCAAAAGTATGTTATGGACGACATGCACAAACTTGATTTTCAAGGCGACGTGCAAGACCCTTTTGTGCAAAAAATACTCGACCGACTTAACAGAGCCATTGCAAACGAAGATGTCCGAAAAACGATGGATATTGAAGATGAAATCGAAAATACTATTTCAAAGTTATTGAGAGCAAAAGATTTAGTCATTGAAGATAAGGACAAGGAATTGGAAGAGAAAGGCAAGGAATTGGAAGAGAAAGGTAAGGAATTGGAAGAAAAAGGCAAGGAATTGGAAGAAAAAGATAAGGAATTAGAGGAGAAAGGCAAGGAATTGGAAGAAAAAGACAAGGAATTAGAGCAAAAAGACAAGGAATTAGAGCAAAGAGAGGCATACATCGCTGATTTGTTGAGAAAACTAAATGAAAAATAATCTAATGAAAGTATTTGAGAGAGCATCAAAAACATACGATTTGGAATCCGAAGACGGCACTTTCCTCGGCAAATTGGAATATCAAGGTTGGTTTGAATCCAAAGCATCTATCACAACCCAATTTGGCGAATTTTACGATTTGGTCACGGTCGGTTTTTGGACTTCAAAAGTGGAAGTACGCATCGCTGGCGAACTGTTTGCTGAACTAAAACGCAATTGGATGGGTCAAGTCATTATTGACATTATGGGTAATGATATTGAGAAGGATTTTATCGTCAAACAAAAAGGGTTTTGGCGCAATCGTTACGTGCTGCAAGACCGTTTTGAAAACGATATTTTGACGCTTTTACCGACTTATGAGTGGTTCGGAAAAACGCATTATGACATCGAAATCAATCCCGAATTTCAAGCAGAAGCCAACGAAACCATGATTTTATTGGCTGTTTATGGGGCTACTTCGATTAAAAAACAACAAAATGCGGCGGCGGCAGGGGCGTGATGTAGCGTCGGTTTTAACCGCCGAAATAATTATAACTTGCGTCAAGTTTGAAAACTTGACGCAAGTTCACTCCGTACTCCTCACTCATTACATCTATACGGCACTCCGTACTTCTATACAGTACCATCTTTCTTATTTTCCTAAAAAAAAATGTCACATAAGGAGTAAAGGGAACGCTCCAAGAGTTGCAAACTCTTGGAGCGTTTTTTTAACTACCCCCTCAGTCGCTAAGGCTTTTGGGCTGACAAATGTGCCATATTTCACGCTTTTTTGCGAAATAGAAAGCAATCCGAAAATTGCTCCATGCCTATCTTGGGATAGTATGTTGCCGCCGCAGGGGCTGCCAATAAAATCAAATTGGTATCATGCCCTGCCACTTCGTGCGTGATAGCTATAAGCTGTTTGCCAATACCACTTTTTTGATATGCTACATCCACGGCCAAATCGGAAAGGTAGGTACAGTACGCAAAATCTGTGATGGCTCTCGAAACGCCCACAAGTTTTTCGCCGTCCCATGCGGTCACAAGCACGGGAGCATTATCGAGCATTTTTTGGATGCGTTCAGGTTCATTCACGGGGCGGCGTTCTGATAAAGTTGAGCGTTCCAACACATCAATAAATGCTGCCGCAGAGATGGTGGTTTCCGTTTCGTAACGAATCATCTTTTGTAGTTTTTAACGTAATCAGGTAATGAAATATCTGTATTTTGAACAGGATCTTGCTCTGGATACTGAGGGGCCTGTTTCAACGGAATCAAACCCGCCCATACGTTCAAATCCATATCTTCTTCATCGTCGCCTACGCCGTGCGTGCGTAATTTGGCAGATACTTCTTCAATTTCGACGGCAATAAACATGGTTTTTTGCATCTCTTTTGGAGTCGGCTGACGGGCATCTTCCCAACGGCCTGGAATCATGTGTTCGGTAAAAGTTTTGGCAGCGAGCCATTTTTCATCGTCATTTTCAACCAATCGGGTTTTGCCAAATGCCACGAGAGAACGATAATTGACGGAGTGATTGAACACGGAACGAGCCAACACGAGCGCATCCACGTGGGTCACGCTGATACATACGGGGATACCTTTTGCCATTTGCATAAAAAAATGACTGCCCACCGAGCCATGTAAATACAATGTTTTGTCCACCCGGCAAAAACCTGTGGGCAAGATAAATGGTTGGTTTTCAAGATTGAAGCCAACGTTGCAGACCAATGCTTCATCGAAAATAGCGTTGACTGTTGAGGGGTCGTTATCAAACCTTTTGGGATAGCGACTGGGTTGAATGCGGGATGTTTTTTGCTTCATAATTTTTTGTTTTCAGAGTTGACAACTTTTGAAAAGTTGTCAACTCTTGCGGATTAGGACTTACAGATACCGTTCTTTTATCACTTGCAAATGATGCTTTTGATGCCCTGCGATGATAAAACCAACCGCCAAAACAGCAATTTCAGATTTGAACATGATACCCTTGCGTTTCAAGGCTTTTTTATCAAAAGATTTGAACATCGCCATTGACGATTTATGCACCAATTTTAATTCAAGAATAAGACTTCGCAAACTGCGTTTCTTAGTGCTGACATTTTGGGCGTATAAATTTTCATCAAAACCAGGCAGTTGCGTATCGTCGTTGCGGGCAAAAGTCAAGGCACGATAAGACATGATGCGCTCGGTATCAATGATGTGTTGGAAAATGTCTTTTATCGTCCATTTGCCTTCGGCGTAGGCATAATCGGCTTTTTTTTCAAGGGCTTCCAAATCAAGATTGTCGAGTTCTGATATGCTTTGTTTTAGAGCGTCCATGAGTTCAATATCTTCGACTTTATTGAGGTATGTATCGAAGTAATTGGGTGCTTGGTTGATGTCTGATTTTTTCATAAATGATTGATTTTAAATAAAGTATAAATTATAATAAAAACTGATGCTATACACCCTAAGATGCCGAATGTTAAATAAATAAAACTACCAAAGCCACCAAAATACCTTTCAAAATCAATTCTTTTGTAGGCTTTTCTAAAACTTTTCCATCTATATATTGTACCTAAAATAGTCCATAAACTAAGAGAAAATAAAGAAAATGAAAATAATAGAATGGTCAATTTTCCTAAAAAAACATTTTGAACTTTAAACAAACTAAGGACTATCATCAATACAATTGATGAAGAAAGACTTAAATTTGTAAACTGGTTGAGCCTTTTTTCCATCATTTTTATCCTCCTTTTACCCCATAAAAAATAACCCAAGTCATAAAATCGTCCGTAAAATTTTCAAAGCGGTGTTTGATGCCTGCGGGTACAAAAAGCACATCATTTTCTTTGAAATTCATGCGTTCTCCATTTATGAAAAAAGTGCCTGCCCCCCTCAGTATTACGTAGATTTCGTCTTGTTCATGCGGTGTTTGCAGGTCAATTTTATCGGGTTTATAAAGTTCCACGCTCATAGTTCCGTGCGCCATGCCCGTGATGAAGTGCTTGCCTTCGGGCGTGGGTAGGAGGGGAGCTATGTCTTCTAATTGTAATTTATAATTCATTGATAATCATTTACTTGTAGCGGCGAATTTATTCGCCGAGTGTTATTCGACGAATAAATTTGCCGCTACATTTTATACAATATTAGTCGGTAAACCGTCAATGCTTTTCTGATTTTTGGCTGCCCAATATGCTTCTTTTGTCAAATGATGTTCCCAATCTTTAAGTTTTTTGGAGATGGTTTTATCGCCCACATATTCATACACAGGCACACCGAAACCGCATGACGTTTGCAGCAACTCAATATGCAGCAAAATAATTTGCCTTTCACCATCATAATGCGGAAATAAATTGGACATTTCGAGCCATTTTGTACTGTCTTTTTTCACGACTTCGCCCTGCCCATATAGCCTTAAAATCAAAGGCGTTTCCGTGAAGCTGCAAAACATGATGGTCATACGTCCGTTCTCTTGGATGTGCGCCGATGTTTCGTTGCCGCTGCCCGTCAAGTCTAAATATGCCACTGTGTTATCATCTAAAATACGGAAACTGTCCATTCCTTTTGGCGATAGGTTGATGCGCCCTTGCATGGGTGCGGAAGCCGTGAAAAACATTTTTTGTTCATCGATGAAAGTCTTGAGGCTTTCATTGAGTTTTTCTTTGAAATTTGCCATTTTGATACCCCCTCAGTATTTTTATAAAAAATTGATAGTCAATATGTTATAACGCTTCAAATCCATAATCACGTTCCACAAACGCAATCCGCAATTTATATTTTGCATACCATATTTCACGTCCTTTGTCACGGGCTTCAACGTGTTCCATCTGGTATTTCCAATTTTTGATGCTCTCTAAATCTTGCCAATACGAAACGGTTATGCCGACTTCTTCTCTCGCACTTTCTGCACCTAAACAACCCGGCATTTGTAGGGCTAATTCTACCATGCGGTTGGCGGTTTTGCCGTAGCCCTCTGTGTCATTTTCGGTTCTGATGGAGGTGAAAATGACGGCGTAGTAGGGTGGTTTGGGTGTGGTGGCTATCATAATGTGTTAATTTTAATAAAAAATACTATTGGGGTATTTTTTTAAAACAGAAAAATGTAATTTTGTAAAAAAAATATCTGAATATGACAGTATCTGTTGAATTACCCAATGATAAAAAAGAAGCTGCATTTGTTTTGCAACTGCTCAATAAATTAGGCTTAAATGTAAAAAAACAAAAAACAAATACTTCCGAATTGCCCGATGAATTGGTGCAAATGTTGGAAGAACGCCTTATTGATATGGAGGAAAATCCTGATACCGATATATCGTTAGAGGCTTTTGAAAAAAAATACTATAAAACGTCTTCACTATGAGTTATGCTATTCGTTTCCGACCTATTGCAACCAAAGATTTTGAAGAGGCTTGCGAGTGGTATGCTTCAAAAAGTGAGCAAACGGAAGAAGATTTTAAAACAAACCTTCGGGAACGTCTCTACGAAATTGCTGAAAACCCAGAAGCCTACACCGTAAGACTTGAAAAAAGGGGTCAACTAATCAGAGCCGCAAACATTAAAAAATTTCCGTATCTTATCTTTTTTACTGTTCATAATAATCTTCAATGTGTTCGTATTATTTCTATTTGGCATCAGTCACGTAACCCAGATGTTTTATCAAAAAGACTATAATTTATTTAATCTATTTTTAATAATTTCAACCCAATTGTCATCAGTCGGATTTATTTGGTTCCTTTTCTTAATTTTTCGCCTCCCAAAAGTACAGAAAACAAAGTTTTGAGATGCTTTTCAGTCTCAAATTCATCACCGTTTGGGATTAACGTACTGTCTAAATCGAAGGCTATTCTCATGCTTTAAATATTTGATTATCAACAATTTACACCCCCTCAGTATTTTTTTCATTCGTCGGTTAAAATCGCCGATACAGGGCGTTCAATAAATACAAACCTGCCCTTGCCCAACGGGCTGAACAGACGCAATAACCGCATCTTTCATCTCCGTATCATACACTTTTTCCAAGCACCAAGCCACCAAATCCACCGCCGCCAAACAGCCCGCCGCCGTGCCAATATTGCCGTGCGTGACCAAGTGCATATCGTCCAAAACGTCCACGCCCATATCCCGTAATGCACCCATTGCGGAGGGATATGTGGTGGCAGAAATGCCTTCCAACAAGCCCAAACCACCTAAAATCAAAGCACCCGAACACATCGAACAGATGATTTGCTTTTTTGGGTCGAGGTTAAAACGCTGTAAATATTCAGCATTTTTATACAGCCGACGTGTGCCGCCACCACTCGCAAAAAAGACAATATCAGCATCGCTACATTCTTCAATTGTGCCGTGCGTTTTCAAATCAATGCCGTTGATTGACTTGTGTGAGGCTTCCGTACCGACAAATTTTACTTGAAATGTCTCGTCTTTAATGCGCACACGGTTGAACAAATCCCACGGTAGAAATGCGTCAATGTCGGTAAATTTGTCGAAAATAACAATCGTTACTTTTTTCATTTGTTTGACTTTTTTTGTGAATAATGATGCAAAATTAAACAAATTAGGACTATTTAAAAGAGCCACTTTTAATATTTTCAATAGTCCAGTTATTTTTAATTAAAAATGAAAAATGACGAATTAAAATATCCAAATTATAGAGGCCCCTCAGTATTTTTCAACTTTTTTCTAAAATAATTTTTCTACCTAATGCTTAAAAAATAATTTAACGATTTCAAAATTATAAGTGCTTGATTCTCAATGTGTTAAATTTTTATTTTCTAATTCTTTAATTTAATTTTACCAAATGTCCGATTCTTTTCACCTTGTTTGTCATTAAGGCGAAAATACAATTTATCACCTTTTTTAAATTAAAAAAATATGGAAAAGTACATGTTAATTTTTCGCAATTCTCTACACACGGAAGACGAATTTCAAAATCTTTCGCCCGAAGCCTTGCAAGCGGAATTGGACAAATGGGGGCAATGGATTGGCAGCATTGCGGCACAAGGAAAAATGATTTCAACGGATGCTTTGGACAACACTGGGAAAATCGTGAAAGGCTCAAAACAAGTGGTGACGGATGGGCCTTTTATTGAAAGTAAAGAGTTGGTAAGTGGCTTTTTAATTTTGACGGCGGCGAGCATTGATGAAGCGATTGAGTTATCAAAAGGTTGCCCGATTTATGACATTGAAGGTTCGGTTGAAGTGCGTCCTTTGATGAATTTTGAATAAATTAGTTCCATAATCTTTCACTTTAAATTTTAAACGAATGAAAAATATCTTATCAATTGTTCTATTATTACTTATTTTTCCATCTTGTAATAATAAAGAAACAACCAATTTCGAGAACACAAACAAGGCAATCGTAAAAGAAAGTTTTGAGTATTTCAACAAATACGATTGGGCAAAAATGGCATCTTTATATGTTGATAATGCTGAACTATGGGAGCCTTCAATGCAGCAAGGCGTTACCAAAATGACCCACGCTCAAATCATGGGGAAATTTACCGAATTGAGTAAAATGATTCCCGACGTACACAATGAAATGGGTCAAATTTATCCTTCGGGCGACAAGCATGTTATTGTTGAATATACCTCAACAGGTACGGGGCCAGATGGTAAAAAATTTACCTTGCCAATGTGTTCGGTTTATACTTTTGAAAATGGCAAAATCACAAGGGACATCACTTATTATGATAATTTTTAGCCTATGGTAGAAGACAATAGCATATTCAAAATCGTTGATCATCTTTTTCGCCACGAGGCGGGAAAGATGGTTTCGGTTTTGACAAAATTCTTCGGTTTGCAGCACGTGGAATTGGCAGAAGACATAGTTCAAGAAACACTTTTAGCCGCTTTTGAAACGTGGAAACTCAAAGGTATTCCTGACAATCCGCAAGCGTGGCTCTATCAAGTAGCTAAAAATAAAATAATCACCTATTTAAAACGAGAGCAACATTTTCAAAAAAACATTGCGCATAATTTAATCTATTCCGTTGAAAATGAAGCATTTATACATTCACAAATAGATGAATTTTTCTTAGAAAATGACATTGAAGATGCGCAACTCCGCATGATGTTTGCCTGTTGTCACCCCTCAGTATCCACGGACTTACGACTGATTTTGATGCTTAAAACTTTGTGTGGTTTGAGCATCAAAGAAATTGCAGCCGCACTTTTTAGCCAAGAAGATACGATTGCTAAACGCCTTTTTAGAGCCAAAGAAAAAATAAAACAAGAGGGTATTTTATTAGAAGTGCCCGTTGGAAATGCGTTGGTTGGGCGGCTCGATGCGGTTTTGAAAGCCATTTATTTGCTGTTTAATGAGGCCTATAAATCCACTTCAACGGATACGGTTATTCGTCAAGAATTGAGCGATGAAGCCCTACGACTTGGGGCAATTTTGGCGGGAGGCCCCCTCAGTATTTTTGGCAAAAACGCCCCGAAAATCAATGCTTTAATGTCGCTCATGTGCTTCCACGCCGCCCGATTCGAC
>JAYTMW010000487.1:0-19935 GCA_043728105.1 Saprospiraceae bacterium
TAACTATCGCTTGAAAAAGTACCCATGAAAGGCATTTCGAGATGCACGTGTGGGTCAATGCCGCCCGGGAAAACGAGTTTGCCTGTTGCGTCAATTGTACGAAGGGGCCCCTCAGTATTTTTAAGGTTTTTTCCAATTGAAATGATTTTTTCACCTTCAATTAGAATGTCGCCGATAAAATCTTCGGTGGCAGTTACGATGCGTCCATTTTTAATGCGTATTTTCATGATATTTATTTGATTTAAATTAGAGTCACTAAACTATTAAAAAGATTTTAGTTTTGCTTAAAATGATTTAGTTTTGTTCAAAATTTAAAGATATGAGCTACGAAGTTAAAATTTTAGATGAAAAAGCGATTAAGTTGCTCCTTTATTTGGAAGAAATGCAACTGATTCAGTTTATTAAAAAAATGCCAATTAAAAAAACAGAACCTCAACAAAGAAGTTTTGGTGGACGTATTTCAAAAGAAACTGCGGCTGATTTACATCGTCAACTTGATGAAATGCGTAACGAATGGGATCGTATTTAATTGATACTAATACAGTCATTGACCTTTTAGGTGGACTTTTACCACCTCATGTAATATCATGGTTGGACACTCGTATCCTTGCCAAAGATATTTATGTATCGGTCATTAATGAAATTGAACTATTAGGTTTCAATTCATCTCCGCAAGATGCACAAGATTTACAAGACCTTATAAATAATGTAACTGTCTTAGAATTGAAAAGAGATATTGTGAATCAAACCATTGCTCTAAAAAGAATCAAGAGAATTAAACTTCCTGATGCCGTTATCGCCGCTACTGCGTTGGTTCATAATCTCACCATAATTTCTCGCAATACATCTGACTTTAAAAATATCACAGGCTTAACGTGCCTTGACCCATACACTGATATTTGACCTATGTTTGAAAAGCAAGTACCCCCTCAGTATTTTAGCAGTTTTGCATCATAAATATTTGATTATCAATTAGTTATGAGTTAAAAACGCAGTAGGCGTTTTGAGACTATAAACATCTAAATCACATCATTACCGAGCGGTTTAATCACCAAATCCGAGCAATTGAGTAAGTGTCAAAAGCATCATCGGAGGTAATAATTGGCATATTTTCAAATATGGATTGGGCGATGATGAGACGGTCAAATGGGTCACGGTGGTGGAGCGGGAGTTGAGGATTGTTTTCAGCAAACCAAATGATTGATTGTGTATCAATTAGTATTCTCATTACATATATTCTTTGAAATCATCAAGTGGAGCGTTGAAATCATTGGACATTGCAAAACGAGCTTTACTAAATCCTGCACGACGAGGTTTCGTTTTTTTTATCGCTTGAAGAATAATAACGGCTTCGTAGTTGCCCTCCGCAACGCCTTGAAGTCCAATAAATGGGTTTTTGCCACTCACAAATATTTCTTTTGATATTGTAATCATATTCTTTTATTTTGAACAAAAATAGTTCTTTTTTGGCATTATAAGTAGTTGAACCTCAATAAACGCTGTTATAAATTTTTAAGACATTTCGTAAAATCTATCAATTTGGAACAGTGAAGTGGTTTCGGAAACGGAAATTTTAATGAATTTCGATTTTTTTTTAAAAAAAAATCTGAATTCATTAAAATTTCCGTTTCCGAAACCGCCCTCCAATTTTTGTGAATAACAGCGTTTATTTTCATTTTACTACTTAGAAAATGTCATCGTAAAATGTTTTAACCTTTTGATAGTGTTGTTATACCCCCTCAGTATTTCTTTTTTTTGTTAAAATAAAATATAGAGTTATGTTAGGTGTTGATGTATACTAAAGTGAAAGTGATTTTCGGATTCCCAATTCAAGGTCTCAATTGCCTCCATCTTCAGATGGGGGGTTAAAATAGAATAATTAATCATTCCAACCCTCCATCTGAAGATGGAGGCAATTGAGACAAGTAACAAAAAACCGAAAACCACTTTCACTTCAGTATAGTCCATTAACTTCTTTGTTTCTTCACTTTTGCTTGACTCATTTCCTTTATTTTCTTCACTTGTTCCACGGCTTTCTCGTAAGTAACGGGCGATTGTTTGGATAGATTCTCCATAGCTAATTTCGCTCTTTCCTGAAAGGATATTTTGTAGCTCATTTTTTATTGTTGTTTTATTCATAAATTCTATTGTTCAAAATTGAACCATAAAGATAATAAATTTTCAAAAAAAGTAACTTTGTAATTTCACTATGTATGCTGTTAATTAACCCCAGTTTAAAAACCAAGCACCCCCTCAGTATTTCCCCCTTTTTTTCCTCATCAAAACCCAATAAACCAACCCCGAAACGATAAACCCAACAAACCAAGCATAATTATACAAATCAGACAACCACAAAGGAAATACCTCAATTGCTACTACTTTTATTGTCGTCAAAAAGCCAAAAATATTGGGAAAAATGCCTGCCAATAAAGCGATTATTGCCGCCCAATTGAATCCATTTTTGTAATTGTAAACACCCCCCTCAGTATATAAGTCATTCAAAATCAATTTTTTATGTCTGATAAAAAAGTAATCTACAATCATAATACCGCCTATTGGACCTAATAGACTTGAATAGCCTACCAACCAAGTAAAAATATAGCCTGTCGGGTCGGAAACCAATTTCCACGGAAAAATTAAAATGCCGAGAATGCCTGTAATATAACCGCCTTTTTTGAAATCAATTTTTGAAGGCGAAAGGTTGGCAAAATCATTGGCGGGGCTGACGATATTGGCGGCAATATTCGTCGCCAATGTAGAAATAACAACCGCAATCATCGCAAAACTGACCAATATTTTACTCTCAAACTTTCCCGCTAAAACGAGTGGGTCCCAAATAGTAGAACCATAAACAATGGTCGTGGCAGACGTAACAGCGACTCCTATAAACGCAAAAAGCGTCATCGAAGGCGGCAAACCAATCGCTTGACCAACTACTTGCGCTTTTTGACTGACAGAGTAGCGTGTAAAGTCGGGAATATTAAGTGATAAAGTTGCCCAAAAACCAACCATGCCCGTCAAGGCAGGAAAAAAGAACTTGAAAAATTCACTTGTTGTTTGAAATTTGGACGGTTGATCTAAAATGACACCCAAACCATTTGCGGCAGAAATCGCCCAAAAAAGCAATGCCAAAGCCGCCACGGGTAAGAAAATAGCTTTGAAAACCAATAATTTACGAATACTTTCAACCCCAAGATAAACGATGTACATATTCAAACACCAAAACAATAAAAACGTAATAGCTGGCCCAGTTGCCAAGCCCCACGAATTTGGGAAAATTTGCGGCAGCGTATCAAAGGCAGGAAACCACACTTTTATCATTTGAAACAAAGCACTTCCGCCAATCCAAGTTTGAATACCAAACCACCCACACGCCACAATCGCTCGCAACATCGCAGGAATATTCGCCCCTTTTACCCCAAAACTCGCACGAGCCAAAACAGGAAATGGAATCCCATATTTTGCCCCCGCATGACCATTCAAAATCATCGGAACTAAGACAATTGCGTTGCCCAAAAATATCGTAAAAATCGCTTGCCCCCAACTCATGCCCCCGTTTATCAACGAACTTGCGAGCATGTATGTGGGTATGCAAAGGCTCATTGAAATCCATAATGCGGCGTAGTTCCACGTGTTCCACGTCCGATTATGGAGGGGTATGGGGGCGAGGTCTTCGCTGTATAGGTTGTTATCTTTTTCGTTTTGCATACAGTATAAATTTTTTTCACAAAAAACTTGAATTTTGTTACCTAATTAGATACCTTTGTAAGTAGAAATGAAAATAATTAAAAAGCTAACATACTATTTTTTAAACTTTTAAAACAAGCCTTATGCCTTGTTTAGCAAAAATAAACGGAATCAAAATTTGCGTGTATAGTAATGATCATGTGCCTCCTCATATTCATGCTATTTTTGGAGAACACGAAGCACTCATATCTATAAGAGAAATTCAAGTATTTCAAGGGAGTTTGCCACCTAATAAAAGTCGTAATGCGTTAGATTTTGTTAGAGAAAATCAAATTCATTTATTAGAAGTTTTCTACAAACTTAACCCTCATATTGCTCAAATATAAAGCATTTTTATTTTAAACATAAGTATTAAATTTACAAAAAACTTTATACATAAATATTGCCTTTTAACCGCACCATTTTGGAATTGAAATTGTAAAATATGAAATCATTACCACGCATCAATAAAATTTTAAAAATCGAATCTTTTAAAGTTCAATTACTTTGGAATAACACCGAAGTACGAGAAATTGATTTTACTTTATTCTTCCAAAAATGGAAAAAAGAAGGCAATGTTGATTTATTGCGTTTAAAAGATATTGAGGCTTTTAAACAAGTCCGCCTTTCCGAACAACGTACCCTTGAATGGTCGAATTTGCCAACTGAAATAAGTTATAAAGGTTACACTCAATCTTTTCCACTTGAATTAGATCCTGATGTTTTATTTGAAAACAGTGTTTTAATCCAAAAAATTGAACGTATTTCTATCGGTTCAATGCTCAAAAAAGCGAGGTTAGATGCAGGGCTTTCACAAGAAGAAGTAGCTTCAAATGCTGGCACTACAAGGCATTATATTTCTCGTATTGAAAATGAACAATCTGAAATACAGTTTGATACTTTTCAAAAAATTATAGAATTAGGTTTAGGGCGTAAAATAAAATTAGAAATTATCTAAAAATACTGAGGGGTATCTTTGATTAATTTCTCTTTTTCTATTTGAAAAAAATAGAAACAAGTGCATCATAATTTACAGCAAAATAGAGTAGGGTAGCCAAATTTCCAAAACAGATAAATGGTGTAATCCAAAGCAAAGTCACTACCCAAGAACCACTATGCCAATAAATGACAAAAAGAGATAAAAAAAGACCAATTGTCAAATCCATAAAAATCTGTTTACTCCATTTAAAGCCCAATATTTTTTTAAGACTTTTAAAAAAATCTTCGGTCATACTACAATAAATGGTGTAAGACGAAAATGCAAAAAACACGAACCAAATCAGTATTTTCCCAAACGCTTGCGGTTGATTGAATGATAAAATATTACTATGCCAATTTGTAGCTAAAACGGCTATAACAAACGCTACATAAATCATCCAAAACAAGTGCCTTTTCATAATATTTGTTTTTTATTTTAATTGTAAATATTTGATAATCAATTTAATATAGCCACTAAGGTATTTCCCCACTTACTTTTGCTTGGATATATTTTGACCTTGTTTCCCCCGTATTTTTTAAACCTTGTTTATGACAATAACGAAGTAAATGATTGATATCAACATCTATTTTCTCAACATCAATACCACTTGCCTTTAAATATGAATATGTTTTTCCAAATTGCAAAAGCCACTCTTCCCATGTGTCATGTAGAGCTTTTCTGTCATCTGCATACCTTAAAAGCAAGCTGTATTGCTGTTCAGAATAATAACCTATGCCTAAATTCATTTTTAATCAAATTTTTAAATTAAAAAATTATTCACAAGCCGCATCCGCAATTAACAAAGCCTCCGAAATAATCGCCAAACCTTCATCAATTTGCTTTTTCGTCACGCAAAGCGGCGGTGCGATAAAAATATAACTCCAACGCACAAAGGTATATAAACCCAATTCCTTCAACTTCGCCGCCACTTTATTCATCACCACCATTTCGTTGGGTTTGGCGTTGTAAGGGGCCATTTCTTCTTTGGTTTCTCTGTTTTTGACGAGTTCCAAACAGCCCAATAAACCCGTGTTCCGCCAATCGCCGATGCAACGATGTTTTTTCATCAATTGAGCTACTTGTTTATCCATGTATTGACCCATTTTTGCGGCGTTTTCTACCAAACCTTCGTCTTCATAAATTTTCAACGTTTCTAAACCCGCCGCACACGAAACAGGGTGCGCCGAATACGTCAAACCCAACATCAAAGGACGCTCGTTGTAGTATTCCGCAATTTTATCCGAAACAATCAACGCACCCAACGGCACATAGCCCGCCGTGATGCCTTTTGCAGTTGCAATCATATCAGGTACAACGCCGTAATTGTCCATGCCAAACCATTTGCCCGTGCGCCCAAAACCCGACATAACTTCGTCGGAAATGAGCAAAATGCCGTATTTATTGCATATTTCTCTCACTTTTGGTAAATAATCGGGCGGATATTTGATGCAGCCCGATGTACCACTTTCGCCTTCCATGATGATAGCCGCCACATTTTCAGGGCCTTCAAACATAATGACTCGCTCGATGTGCGACACACATTCACGCTGGCACGAATCGGGCCCTTTTTGACCAAACGGACAACGGTAGCAATAAGGGTCTTCAACGTGAATGACGTTTGGCACTTGTTGACTGTCGTGCGCAATTTTGCGAGGGTCGCCACCCGCCGTCATCGCGCCATAACTGGCCCCGTGAAAAGCCCGATATTTTGCAATAATTTTATGTCTGCCCGTGTAAAGTCGAGCCAGTTTTATTGCATTTTCGATGGACGTTGCTCCGCAGATAGTGAACAGGGTTTTGGTCATGCCTTCGGGCGAAATCTCGGCGAGTTTTTTGCCCAATTCACCCCGCACTTTCGTCACGCATGAAGGCGTTACGTAGCTCACTTCTTGCATTTGTTGCATGACCGCCTTCGTCACGCGTTGGTTGCCGTGACCGATATTGACGTTCATTAAGCCCGAAGAAAAATCAATGTGGCGTTTGCCGTCGTAGTCGTATAGATACACACCTTTGGCACGTTTCACCGCAATTGGGCTCAATCCCGCTTGTTTTGACCACGAAAACAAGGTGTATTTGGCATTATTATCAATGATTTCGTCTTTTTCTGTTATGGGTTCTAATTCAGCTATCATGATTTTTTTTATTTAAAATTTGATAAAAATGCTTAAAATACTGAGGGGGTACTATTCTAATTTTTTAGATTTTCTTAAAAATAGTTATTTTTGTCTGATTCTCTAAAAATAACATAACTTTGTAGAAAAATATTAAGCAATATGGTAGCCATATTAAAAGACATAAAAGGAGTACGTAAATCGAAAGTCTATACTTTCGAGGAATACTTGCGCCGTGAAGAAAAAGCGTTAGAAAAACACGAATTTTATCAAGGAAAAATTATAAAAATGCCTGGCGGAACTGACATACATAGTGAAATAGCTGGAAATATGATTGCAACTTTAAAATTTGCAGTTCGTCCATTACCTCGTAAATTCAAAGTTTATACAAGTGATTTAAAGATACGTATCGAATCATTAGACTCTGGCGTATATCCTGATGCACTTGTTATTTGTGAAAAACCAGAATATTGGCAAGACCGACGTGATGTAATCGTTAATCCAATTGTAATTATTGAAGTATTATCACCAAGCACCCAAACGTATGACCGTATGGGGAAATTTGACCTTTACAAAGAACTTCCTTCCTTCCAAGAATATGTTTTAATTAATACCGATACATATTCAGTTGAAACCCGTTTCAGAGAAGAACCCGATTTGTGGCGTATCAAAACTGAAACGAATATAGAAAATACTGTCAATCTCCGTTCTCTCGGTGTTTCAATTCTTATGACCGATATTTACGAAAACATCGTTTTTCCTTTGAAAAACTAAGGAAATATAGTATTTCAAGCCGTTTTAACCCCCGCACTTACTTCCAAACCCAACTCCCGAATACTAATTTCCCGCATCTCCACTTTACGAATTTTACCCGTAACGGTCATTGGAAAAGCATCCGTAAGCCGCAAATACTGAGGGGCCTTAAAATGCGCAATTTGTCCGTTGCAAAATTGCTGAATGTCGTCTAAACTAAGCGTTTCACCTTCTTTCACACGCACCCATGCCATGACCGCTTCACCAAATTTCATATCAGGCACACCTATCACTTGCACATCGCTGATGCTTGGATGAGTGTATAAAAACTCTTCAATTTCTCTCGGATAAATATTTTCACCGCCACGAATAATCATGTCTTTGATGCGCCCCACT
This sequence comes from Saprospiraceae bacterium, assembly GCA_043728105.1. Taxonomy (GTDB): domain Bacteria; phylum Bacteroidota; class Bacteroidia; order Chitinophagales; family Saprospiraceae; genus JAAFJT01. The sequence continues at coordinate 7,966 of JAYTMW010000487.1, forward strand.
ATTTTGACATACCCTTCGTCATCCATTGTGGCAAGGTCGCCCGTATGCATCCATCGGGCTTGGTCAATGGCTTTTTGGGTCGCTTCTTCGTTGCCCCAATAGCCTAACATAACACTGTAACCACGAGTGCATAATTCACCCGATTCGCCACGTGGGACGGTCAAACCTGTTTCGGGGTCAATAATTTTCACTTCCAAATGTGGGTGAATTTGCCCAACCGTGCTGACCTGTTTTTCAAGCGGTGTTCCAATGCGTGTTTGTGTACTCACGGGGCTTGTTTCGGTCATGCCATACGCAATTTCCATTTCCGAAACGTGCATCAAACTTTGCACTTTTTTCATCACTTCAATCGGGCATGGCGAACCCGCCATGATGCCTGTTCTCAAACTTGAGAGGTCATATTTTGTAAAATCGGGCAAATCTAATTCAGCTATAAACATCGTTGGCACGCCAAAAATGCCCGTTGCTTTTTCTCGTTCCACGGCAGCCAAAGTGGCGGCAGGTTCAAAGCCTTCGCTCGCATAAATCATGGTTGCGCCATGCGTCACGCAACCCAAATTGCCCATCACCATGCCAAAACAATGATATAAAGGCACGGGAATTATCAAGCGATCTTTATCCGTAAAATTCATCAATTCAGCCACAAAATAGCCGTTGTTTAAGATATTATGATGACTCAAAGTTGCCCCTTTTGGAAAACCTGTTGTGCCACTTGTGTATTGAATATTGATTGGCTCATCAAAAGAAAGCTCGTTTTGACGGTTTTTCAAGGCGTTTTCGGTACTTTTTTCTGATTCTTTCAAAAAATCATCCCAACGCCACATACCTTGTTTTTCATCAGAACCCATGCGAATAACGGTGCGCAAATGAGGTACTTTTGCAGATTTTAAATCCCCTTTTTCACACGCCCACAATTCAGGAGCAAGCGCAAAAAACATTTCTGTAAAATTAGAGGTTTTAAACTGGTCGGCTATAACAATGGTGCTACAACCCGATTGATTGAGCGCATATTCCAACTCATGCAACCGATAACTTGGATTGATATTGACCAAAACAGCCCCAATTTTAGCGGTCGCAAATTGTGTCACCGTCCATTCATAACGATTAGGCGACCAAATGCCAACCCGTTCACCTTTTTGAACACCCAATGCTAAAAAAGCCATAGCGCAAGTATCCACCACAACGTGCAATTGTTTATATGTAAAACGCACATTTTGATGATGCACAATGAGCGCATCATTGTCGGGAAAGCGAGCCGCTATGTCGTCAAACATATCACCTATTGTGATGCCAAGCAATGGTTTTGTGCTTGTGCCGCTGATGTAACTGAGTGCGTTTGACATAAAAAAAAATCCTTAAATCTTTAAAATCCTTAAATCCGTGTAAAAATCCTTTGAAAAAAAATCTGTAAAAATCTGTAAAAATCTGCTTAGTGTACTAAACTTGTTGCTGCTCAAGCAGCTTTGCAAAGGTTAATACGATTGGTTTTAATAATGGCTAAAGCGGAAGATCCTACTCTTGACCAAGCCATGCCTTTTTTCTTTTGCCTATGAGCGACAACTAAGTCATTGGCTTTTTCACATCTGCCACTACCAATGGTTTTGTGGACACTTTGTCTTAAATCATAATTAATAATTTCTTTTTGGTGTTTTTCTATATAATCTCTCAACTCTTTGTGTTTTACTTCATTTTTGATTTTATCCATATTGTCTAAATAAATCATCGCCTCGGTAGCCTTACCGAACCACAATAATTCTTTTAAGTCATTGATATACAGCTCTTTATCTATTTTATTGTAGGCAATCATGCTCATTAAATTTTTTACTTTTAGCTGTAAATGATACCAATCTAAGATAATACAAAGGTTCAACCCAAAAATGGTTTGCAATACCAATCGAATACTTCGGGCTCCATCTGTAATGGCTACTATCGGTATGGGTTTGCTTACATCGTGTAATTGGCTGACTTTATCAATGATAGCCTGTTCAACACTATAAATTGTTTTTCCTGTCTTATCTATTCCTTTGGTCGCATGATGATATGTTTTATCCGTATCTTGAACTAAAATTACCGTTGTATCCAAGCGTTTGGCATCTTGTGCTTGTCTCGCTACCTTTTTTTTTGGTTTTTGTGCTTTAACCCCAACATCGTCCATCATCAAAATAACCTCCGACTCTTCGGCTTCATATATCAAAATATCGGATAAGACTTCTATTTCTTTAACTGTCGTATTACTTTGCGATACCCAATTCTTACTTATACTTTCCGCCTTGCACTCTAAGTACGATTGAACACCCGATGAGCTAAGTACTTCACTTCCAGTCATTTGTGACAGTAAACGACTCACTTTTTCATAACTTAAATCATCCGACCACTCTTCTATCATATCGCACAAGCCACAACTGTAATTATGAAAACTATCACTATTACACAGCCTTAAATAATCCGTACTACTCCCGTCTTCTAAGATATATTTCTGATTTTTTATCTTAATATTCCCTTGTAGGCTATAAAACACAACATTATGCGTCCCGTTTTTCTTCTTGATTTTTTTCCCCAACAAAGCCGCTCTGGTGGTCTTGGATAATTGTTTCTGATATAAGGTGACCTATTTCGCTTTGAAGTTTCAATACTTCTTGTTCAACGCTCCTTATGATATTCAGACCGTCTAAGTCTCCTATTTTACGTGAAATTTCGATTTTTTCTCCGTTGTCTTTTATTACTGTTATCTTTACTTGCATTTTTTTCCTTTTTTATGATTCAAAAGTATAGCTTTTTTCACAGCAACATGTTTAGTACACTAAGAAAATCTGTAAAATCAGTGTCATCAGTGGTTCATTTTAAACCAATAAGCATCTTACTAATTTTATCTAAAACTATCATTTCATCATCCCTATGTGGCGTATGTCCACAATTAGGAATCATAAATTTTTCAACATTTTTACCTATCCCTTTAACAATTCGCTCAACTTGTTCCACCGTCCCATATTCATCATTTTCTCCTTGAATAATTAAGGATTTACAAGTAATGTCCTTCAAAAAGGCTTCAATATTCCATGTTTCAAACGATTCTTGAAGCCAAGTATCAGCCCAAGCGAAAAATAAATTCTCTGTTTTATCACCATGATAACGCCCTAAACGGTCTATCAAAAAATCTTTCCGAATCAAGGCTTCTTCAATACCTTTTAACGTAATGGTTTCAACAAAAACATGCGCCGCTTCTGTAATTATAGCTGTTGTTGGAAATCGAGAACCATACAATAAAGCAATAGAACCACCGTCACTATGACCAATTAAAATGGGATTTTCGATGCCAAAATGCGCAAATACTGAGGGGGCCACTTCCCACGCTTCATGATGCAAATAATGTTCATCTCGTTTTTTCAACATAGCATCGGATAATCCATGCCCCAATCTATCAAAAGCAAAAACATTAAAAGGCGTTTTTTCAGAAACAAGTTTTGGAAAATCTCGCCATTGTGCCACTGAACCCAATGCCTCATGTAAAAAAACAACTGTTGGTAAATTGGCATCAAAGTCCTTATCAATAGTTCGTTAAAGAATTAGGCAGCAATACGCCCTAATTCATATAGTTCTCTAATATCGGGATTATTTTTTTCGATAGACGGGTCTTTCCCATAAATCATAATTAATTTATCGAGTATCAGTTCATTGACATATTGCGTTTTAATATCCGCCATTGAGAAAGCACCTCTTTGCTCTTTTGGTACAGAAAGCCAATGCAGAGACTTAACAATATTTAAAGTAGAAAGCGAAAGATTAAAATGAAAATCCAATGCTTTTCCTTGTCTGCTTTGAGACTCTTCTAAGCCTAAATAGCCTTTAGAATCTCTGAATAAAAATTCAATTTGATACCGTATTCTGTAATATTGATAGACCTGTAACCCACACATATCTTTATCGGTAGAAAAATAAACAAATGCCTTGTGGACTTTACCTTCTTTCAAGGTATTGACAATGACTATTTTACACCACCTTTTTAGACTTCGTACATGGGCAACACATTCATAAACGATTTCTTCTTCATCACTTTTGATGATTTTACAATGGTCGAGTGATACATTTTTAATATCAATTTTATCACCGTAAGCTTTGGGTCTTCCTCTGCCTTGTTTGGGTGCATCTTTGGGTTTGTTATAAGCATAACGGAGATAAGTATTACACTGTAAACGGCTAATTAGCGTAAATCCTGCTCCGCAAATACTATTAACAAAGGGTTCTTTTGAGAAAAAAGCATCAAAAGCCATTGTTTTTGATATTTTTTGTAATTCCTCGGCTTGGTCACAAATCAATTTTGCATAATGCGCTCGCAGTGTTTCTTCTCCTTTAACAAATTGGGTTCGAGTCGCATGATAGTGCATTGCTGTATGATTTTCAATATCGGCTACCGCTAAGGAACTTAGTTCTAAACCCCATTTTGGACTGCCCGCACAACCAGACCAAAAATAACCAACACCTGGTGTATGCTTACCACTTTTGGCAATGTAACTTGGGTCGAAAATCCAAATTAATTCTTTGCCACAATAAGTATTTATCAGTTCTTTATTGAAGACTTTGAAATCAAGATCTTCTTCAAAGTTACGCCTGTATGTGAGTTCGTTAAACCCGCCATATCGTGACATCATTAAATAGTTCTTGCGTCCTCGCATGCCTAAATATAGACGTACAATGTGAAGCATAAATTTTATCCGAACTTTGCCAATGCCAGATATTTTTCGCAATATTGCTGCTGTGAAGGTTTCTACTTTCATAGGTAAAACAGTATTTTAGATGTGAGAATCCAAATGTACTTGTTTTACCTTTTTTTTTACCTTTTTTTTAACGAACCATTGCTTATAAAATCTTGTAAAAATAGTTTGATTATTTATTGTAATAAAGGTGTCTTTCATTGTAATTTTGTTCAAATACTGAGGGGGTTAATTATTTTTTAGCAAAATATAAAAATAGGTATTTTTGTCTAATTCTATAAAAATAGCATAACTTTGTAAAAATATAACAAAGCAATATGGTAGCCATATTAAAAGACATAAAAGGAATACGAAAATCGAAAGTCTATACTTTCGAGGAATACTTGCGCCGTGAAGAAAAAGCGGTAGAAAAACACGAATTTTATCAAGGAAAAATTATAAAAATGCCGGGAGGAATTGACTCACACAGCGAAATAGGTATGAATATTGGCTCGGCAATTAAGTTTGCTGTCCGTCCTTTACCCATTAAATTTAGAGTTTTTAACAGTGATTTAAAAATACGAATAGAATCATTAGACTCTGGCGTTTATCCCGACGCTCTCGTTATTTGCGAAAAACCTGAATATTGGCAAGGTCGTCGTGATGTAATTGTCAATCCACTTGTTATAATTGAAGTATTATCACCAAGTACTCAATCGTATGACCGTATGGGAAAATTTAACCTATACAAAGAACTTCCTTCCTTCCAAGAATATGTTTTGATTAATACCGATAATTATTCTGTTGAAACCCGTTTCAGAGAAGAACCCGATTTGTGGCGCATCAAAACCGAAACGAATATAGAAAATGCTGTCAACCTCCGTTCTCTCGGTGTTTCAATTCTTATGTCCGATATTTACGAAAACATTGATTTTCCTTTGAAAAAATAGCCAAAATACTGAGGGGGTATCAATATTTGAGTTTTTTATCCCAAATAGCTTTCAGCCAATATATTAATAACGTTGTATCCCCATGTACTACGATTGCTGAGTATTTCATAGTCTTTATTTGTTGCTTTTCTGATTATTGAATAACCTTGAAGTACTCGACTATGAATGCTATAACTTCCACAATTTAATTCAAAAGGCAATATTAAATTAGCTTTATCTATATCAATTTTTCCAAGAATTGCTTCTTCTTTATCTAAAAAAGTTTTAATGTGAGCCTCTCCTTGCCTTAGTATTTTTAAACTTGAATGTTCTAAAACAATACTATTTGGTTTATTGTCTCCTTTCCAATCTAATAAGCCTGCGAAAAACTCTTTTTTAGATTCATTTTTATTGGGTAAATCTAAAACAATACCACAAGCATATTTGCCATTACTTAATTTAATTGCCCAAAATTCTCCAACTTCTAATTTAGCGTTTGATTTTGGTATAAAAGGATATTTCTCGTTCATTTCATTTAAAATTTAACTCATCCAATTCGTTTTACTTTCAGGATTCCATTTAGTAGTCGTTTTCTTCAATTTCGTCCAAAACTCAATCGAACTTTTGCCTGTAATATCGCCCACACCGAAGCGAGATTCGTTCCAACCACCAAACGAAAAAGGCTCACGTGGCACGGGTACACCGATGTTTACACCTATCATACCCGCACTCGCACGCTCCATCACGTACCTCGCCCAACTGCCACTTTGTGTGAAAACCGAAGCCGCATTGCCATAAGGATTAGCGTTTTCAATGTCAAGTGCTTCGTCCACATCTTTGGCTCGAATAATCGAAATAACGGGCCCAAAAATCTCCTCCTTTGCTACCGACATTTCGGGCGTGACGAAATCTATCACCGTTGGCCCAACATAACAACCCTCTTCCTTGCCTTCAACAACGGCATTTCTACCATCCACCAAAATCTTTGCGCCTTGTGCTTCGGCATCTGAAATATAGCGTTCAATCCGAGCTTTTGCAGCGTGAGAAATGACCGAGCCGAGGTTTTCTCCAACCACAATTTTGCGGGCTTCAATACACAATAAATCTATAATATGATCCACGTTGCCAACGCCCAACATCGCCGAAGCTGCCATACATCTTTGACCCGCACAACCTGCCATCGAAGCCGCCACATTTGAAGCCGTCATAGCGGGATGCGCATCGGGTAAAACGATTAAATGGTTCTTCGCACCGCCCAACGCCAAACAGCGTTTTAGGTTAGAAGTAGCCCTTTTATACACGATTTTTGCCACTTTTGTAGAGCCAACGAAGGATATTGCTTCAATATCGGGATGATCACAAATCGCTTCCACGATGTCACGGTCGCCATGCACGATGTTCAAAACGCCATCGGGCAGACCCGCTTCTTTCAATAATTCTGCAAGCCGCATGGTACTGAGGGGTACTTGTTCCGACGGTTTTATAATCATCACATTACCCAAAACGAGGGCATTTGGAATCGTCCAATTAGGTACCATTGCAGGAAAATTAAATGGCACAATTGAAGCCACAACACCCACAGGATAACGCTCCGTGCGGCACTCAACACCTTTCGATACTTCCATAATTTCACCCGAAATCAACTGCGGCATAGAGCAAGCAAACTCGGTTAATTCAATACTTTTTTCAACTTCCGCACGGGCTTCATCAAGCGTTTTGCCGTTCTCCTCGCTCACGAGTGCGGTGAGTTCGTGAAGGTTTTTTTCCAATAAAGTTTTATATCTGAAAAAGACTTGTACACGGTCTTTGATGGGCGTTTTTGACCAAGTTTCTAACGCCTTTTTAGCATTTTGAACCGCCGCATCCAAGTCATCGGCGGTTGACATTGGCACCCGTGAAAGCATGTTGCCATCAAGTGGCGAAATGACATCGAGCCAACGATTTGACGTAGCCGCTACTTTTTTACCACCCACATAATTGGTCAGTTCATCATATTTCATTGTAAGCGTTTCCATATTATAATTTTTATTTTAAATGATTAAGAAAATTTCTATAAAAAGGAATGTGAGTAATTGAATTGAAAGAATCGTTGTTTTTCTTTTTTGTAATTTATTGATTACCATTGAGTTAAGACATTCATCGTTCATCATTTATAACTCATCAATATTTATTATGATTACGAATAATATTTAGCATTGATACCTTAACTTTATAAAACTTTTACAAAGGGTGACAATTTAGAATTTTATTTGGTTATAAAGCAAATATTTTTTAAACTAATTATCTCAAAAGCCCTTTTTTAGTGATTACATTTGCCTTTCTTAATCTTCGGAAACAGTTTATTTGAGTAAAACGTATAAAATCGACGTAAAAAAGTGAATAACAAAGACATAGCATTTTGGACTTTTATTGAGGCAAGAATTAAAGCCAATATTCCCATTGCATTTTTACAAGTTGTTGAAAGCATTGGTAGTAGTCCAGGGCGACAAGGTTTCAAAATGGCGGTTGATACTGAGGGGGTCATGGTCGGTTCAATAGGCGGCGGCATCATGGAATTTAAACTCGTCGAATACATAAAAGTATGTCTAAAAAAAGGAACATTCAACCCTTTTTTGAAACGCCAAATCCACAGTAAAACCGCAACAGAAAACCAAAGCGGCATGATTTGCTCGGGTGAACAAACGGTACTTTTTTATTGTTTTCAAGAAACAGATTTATCGGTAATTTCAAAAATTCTGGACGCTTTAACGAAAAATACTGAGGGGGTCATTGTGTTCTCAAACGAAGGATTTGATTTTGTAGAAAAAAGAAATAAAGAAAATAGATTATTTGTAAAAAGCTCAAAATCATGGACTTATAAAGAAAATTTAATCCATCAAAAACAACTGTACATTATTGGAAGTGGGCATTGTGCCTTAGCTTTGTCTCGACAAATGTCATTATTAACCGATTTTTACATACACCTTTTTGATAATCGAGATGATTTGAATACCTTTAAAAACAATCATTTTGCCCACGAAAAAAAAGTGATAAATTTTGAAAAAATTGGCGACAATACCCCTTCGGGCGAAGACGTTTTTGTGGTCATTATGTCCTTCGGATACCGCACCGATGCCGAAATACTGAGGGGCCTCTTCGGGAAACAATTTGCGTATATTGGCATGTTGGGCAGCGAGGCAAAAATCAAAAAAATGTTCACTGATTTTGAAAATGAAGGTTACGATAAGGCCTATTTGGATAAAATTCACGCCCCAATTGGCTTGATTCCACACACCAAAACACCCGAAGAAATAGCCGTGAGTATTGCAGCACAAATCATTTATTTTACACGGATTAACGGATTTTAAGGATTAAAGGAATTAAAAAATCTAAATCCTTAAATCATAAAAATCCTTAAATCCGTGTAAAAAACAACCTATAATCCAGTAATCCTTAAAATCCGTCAATCCGTGTAAAAAACAACTCATAATCCAGTAATATGACTCAATTTATTCTCAATAATAAAACCATCAAAACCAATGTGTCATCAGGCATGACTTTATTGGATTTTATCCGAAATCAGCAACATTTAAAAGGCACAAAAACGGGTTGTCGAGAAGGCGATTGCGGGGCGTGCAGCATCTTAGTTGGCACATTTCAAGACGACGAAATGGTGTATCAATCCATGACATCATGCCTCATGCCGTTGGCAAATGCGGCGGGAAAACACATCGTAACAGTAGAAGGTATCAATCGAGAATTAAAAATTAAAAATGAAGAATTAACGCCAATACAGGCGGCCATGCACGAGGAAAGTGCCACGCAATGTGGCTTCTGCACGGTCGGTTTTGTAATGTCCATGACGGGCGTGAGTTTGGCAAAAGGGGCTATCGAATACGACGATGTAATTGAATCCATTGACGGCAATATCTGCCGTTGCACGGGCTATAAATCCATTGAACGAGCCGCCGAAAGATTGACAAATCTCTTGAAAACACGTGATTTACACGGTTCCGCCCTTGATTTTGCGATAAAAAACGACATTGTACCACCTTATTTTGCGGAAATAAAAAACCGTATTTTGGACATCGTTACTGAGCCAATAACTCAATCACTTAATAACTCAATAACTCCTTTAATTGTCGGTGGCGGCACGGATTTATACGTCCAAAAACACGCCGACATGCCCCACACTTCCGCCAACCATATTTTTGACAACCAAATACTGAGGGGTATCATTTTGAAGGACGGTTTTTTTGAAATGGGTAGTGCGGCAACGGTATCCGATATGAAGACATCTTCACAGTTAAATGGTGCTTTTCCGTCGTTACAAAAACATCTAAAATTGGTTTCATCCACGCCCATCCGCAACATGGCGACCATTGCGGGCAACCTCGTGAATGCCTCACCCATTGGCGATATGACGGTGTGGTTTTTAGCGTTGGATGCGACGATTACGCTTGCAGATTTGACAACTTTTGAAAAGTTGTCAAATCTAAATACACGTGAAATTTACCTAAAAGATTTTTACAAAGGCTACAAAATTTTGAATAAAAAAGAAGGTGAAATATTGACTAAAATACGTTTCAAAAACTCTGAACATGGTGACACCCATTTCAATTTTGAAAAAGTCTGCAAACGCACTTATTTAGACATTGCGAGCGTCAATACCGCTATTTTTTTAGAGACAAAAAAAGATAAAATCGTGCGGGCAAATGTCTCGATGGGTGGTGTGTCGCCTATCCCTTTGTTTCTGGCAAAAACATCTGAATTTTTGGTTGGCAAAACAATAAAACAAGGCGAAAAAGTGGATTGGTTTGACGCAGCGAATGATATTTTACAAACAGAAATTAGTCCAATTTCGGACGTGCGGGGTACGGCGGAATATAAGCGTCTATTAGCGAGACAATTGTTTAAAGCGCATTTTGTGGAGTTGTTTTCTTCGTTTTAACTACGATTTACTATAAATTATTCTTGCTAAATATTTGATAATCAATAGAATACATATAATTTAAAATATTGATTTTTTATGGAAGAAAACCCGCAGTTTAATGATATTTTACTTTATACAACCTCACAAGGGAAAGTAAAAATTGAAGTTATTTATGAAAACGAGACGTTTTGGTTGAGCCAAAAACGTATGAGTGAGTTGTTTGACACGACAAGAGAAAATATCACAATGCACCTCAAAAACATCTTTTCTGAAAGCGAGCTGATGGAAGATTCAGTATGTAAGAAATTCTTACAAACTGCCGCTGATAATAAAAAGTACAACACACAATTCTACAATCTCGATGCAGTCATAGCCGTTGGTTATCGAGTAAATAGTGCGAGAGCCACTCAATTTAGAATTTGGGCTACAAAAACTTTGAAAGATTTTATCATCAAAGGCTTTGTTTTAGACGATGAAAGATTGAAGGGAAACAAGCGATTCGGATTGGATTATTTTACGGAACTTTTGGAGCGTATTCGTGAAATCCGAGCGAGCGAAAGGCGTTTTTATCAAAAAATTACCGATATTTTTTCAGAATGTAGTCTGGATTATGACCCAAAATCTGAAACGACACAAACATTTTATAAAACCGTTCAAAACAAACTTGAATGGGCTATCACAGGCAAGACGGCGGCGGAAATAATTGCCGAAAGAGCCAACGCTGAAAAAGTAAATATGGGTTTGAGTACATGGAAAAAAGCCCCCGATGGGAAGGTTTTGAAAAGTGATGTAACAGTAGCCAAAAACTATCTTATTGAAAAAGAAATTTTAGAGTTGAATCGAGTGATTACGATGTATCTTGACTACGCCGAAAATCAAGCGCAGAAGCAAAAACCGATGTACATGAATGATTGGATTGAAAAATTAGACGCTTTTCTAAAATTCAATGATTACGAAATTTTGACGGATTCTGGACGGATTTCTGCCGAAGTTGCAAAGGCTCTTGCTTTATCTGAGTACGAAAAATATCGAGTGATTCAAGACCAAATATTTGAGTCTGATTTTGATAAAGAATTGAAAAAAATCATAGGTCAATAACATGAAAAACATAGACGCAAAAAGTCACCTCCGTGGCGAATCCATATATCTCGACGATATTACAACCCTAAACGGAACGCTCTACGCAGCCGTTTTCGATTCTCCCGTAGCGCATGGGAAAATAACCAATTTAGACCTAAAAGAAGCCCAAAATACTGAGGGGGTCGTTGCAATCCTCACTTACAAAGATATTTTGGGTGAAAATCAAATAGGTGGCATCATCCTCGATGAACCCCTTTTGGCGGAGCATCACGTTCATTTTTGCGGTATGCCCATTGCTTTGGTGGTGGCTGAAACGGATGAAGCGGCTCGGTTTGCACTGAAAAAAATCAAGGTAGAAATC
>JAYTMW010000488.1:0-7323 GCA_043728105.1 Saprospiraceae bacterium
TAATTCCACCTATTACAATAACACAACCAATGGCAAATTTAACAGCGAGTATTGCAGGAACAACGGCTGTTTGTCAAAGTTCTACTTCACCGTTGGTAATATTCGCAGGATTGGGTGGAACAGCTCAATACACCTTTAAATACACGATTAATGGCGGTGCACCAATTACTACACCACTGTCGACATTAGGTAGTGTTTCCGTTCCAGCACCAACAGGCGTTACAGGGCCATTTGTATATGCTTTGGTGGATGTGACAAGTGCGGCTTGTAATGCTCCAGCTTCGGGGTCTGCCACGATTACGGTGGATGCGGCACTATCACCACTACCTGTTGTAAATGCAGGTTCAGATCAGTTAGGACTGCTTGTGACTACAGCTACACTAAATGGTAGTGCTGTACCAGCATTACCAACGGGTTTAGCGGGTGCTTGGACGGTAGTAACTGGGGCAGGCACATTTTCAACTGCGAGTTCGCCAACGTCAACAGTCTCTGGATTACCCGCTGGTTCAACAACGTTGCGTTGGACGATATCTAAGGGTGCATGTAAGGTTTCGGATGATGTTGTGATATCAATAGCGCCAATGCAATTGTTTCTTACAGCATATTTGCAAGGGCCTTCTTCGCCACCGAGTCTTTTAATGAATGATGATTTGCGTGCACCTACACTTTATTTACCAACTACAAGTCCTTATGGTGGAGGAGAAACAGTGAACCCCTCAGTATTTTCAGCTGTAGCCGTTGTTGGTGATAGAATTGTAGATTGGATTCAAGTTCAACTTAGAACGGCACCAGGTACACCACTTATAACCAAACCTGCCTTAATTCAAAGGGATGGTGATATCGTTGGACTTGACGGCACTTCGCCTGTAGAGATTAATGCACTTAATGGTAATTATCACATCGCATTATTGCATCGCAATCATTTAGGTGTTATGTCATTAAATGCAGTGCCTTTAACAATTGCAGGTTTTAACCAATTTGACTTTACGGATAATGTTGATCCTGCATACGCCACCTTTGGCACTAACGCCCAAACAGTTATTGGTTTATATAGGTATATGTGGGCAGGTGACGCAACGGGTAACGGTCAAATACGCTACAATGGTGGCGGTAATGATAGATCCGCAATTTTAACGTTACTAAGTAATAATACTGCCGGATCGGTGAATGGCTATCATAAAGAAGATATTAATATGAACGGTCAAGTTAGGTACAATGGTGGCGGTAACGATAGGAGCATCATATTAACTAATTTGGGTGGTAATACTGCGGCTTCTATAAGTCAACAATTTTAGCAACTGGTTCAAATAGGTAATATTGGGCTGCGGTTAGGTCAAACAAATCCGACAATTAATCGCAGCTCAATTCTAAAAAAACAATTTTTTTAAAATTAAAATATGAACAATGAAAAAAATTCTTTTTTTCCTCATAGCGTTTTGTGCTTGCGTGACTATTCAAGCCCAAAAAGTAGATGTGGTAGTTAAGCTGCTTACAAGTCCAAACAGACTTGGAATATATGCCACGGCTACTGCATTTGGCCCTACTGCATTTGGCCCTAATAACCTCTCTGGACTAACACCGACCATCAAATGGTCTACTGGTTGTGGAGATGTTTCTTTAGGTACATTTACGAATACTACTTCTCTTGTTCTTGCGAAGCAAACAACTGGGACAAATGGTGGATTTAATTATGCTACTATTGATGGAAATGCTTTAAGTGCCGTAGTACTTGTGAATGGAGAAGAAACTCTGTTAGGTACAATTCCCATCGTGGTAGTCGGCGCAGCATCGCCATGCGATTTCTTAGCAAGTGTAATTCATAATCATCCTAATGCGAATGATGGGAATTTCTTTGCGGAGAGTCTGGGTACTTTTGATATTACGGGACCTAGTACCTATACCAGTCTGGCAATAAACGTCGTTCTCCCCGTAGATCTCGTCACCTTCAAAGGCATCAAAAAAGGCAAAGTAAGCCAATTGCAATGGGAGGCAACGGGAGAGAAAAACCTCGTGAATTACATCGTTGAGCGCAGCACGGACGGACGGAATTTCCACGCCGTGGGTTTCACGAAGCCAAAATCTTTCAATGCAACCGAAAAAGTGGCGTATGATTTCGTTGACGACCAACCCGAAATGGGTATCAATTACTATCGTCTTTTGTCAAAAGGCTACGGTAAAGATGAGAAGTATTCAAAGGTCATCAGTCTCGATTTCGGTCTTGGGCTATCGGGTAGAGTCTATCCAAACCCGTTAGACGGAGAATTGAGCATTGATTTAGACATTGAAAGCAACGCAGGCATCGTGGATGTAAGCATTTTTGATGTGGTAGGCAAGCAGATTTTGAGTAAAAAAATTGAAAGCAGCGACCGCCGCATCAACATGACACTGCCAACAGCGGAATTACCACCCGGCATCTACATCGTAAAAGTGAAAGTAGGCACGTTCAATTGGGAACGTCAAATCACAAAAATGTAATTTTTAGTGATTGGTGATTTGTGAATGGTGATTAAACTTATAATGTAATAAGAGTAGTTTATATAATTATTTCTTTTTACCAATCACCAATCACCAATCCTTATAAGATCTTAGATTGATACATTTAGTTTTAAGCCTTGAAGCCTAAGAATTTCAAGGCTTTTATTTTTAAAACTAAAGAGTAAAAAAGCACTGCAATAAGAACGTTTAAATTTTACAATTGTAAAATTTCTTTTCACAAAGGTTTGATGAGTCTCAAAGTAAAGCTTTGAGGCTTTTTTTGTGTGAAATACTGAGGGGGTGATTTGAATTTAGACAAACCCCAATATCTATTGCTGTAGTTTTACCGTTTAATGTTTTTTTGCATCTTCATAGCTTTTGTTAAAATAGTATGTGGAATGGTTTTGGCAAGGCATCAGCATCTAATAAATGGTCATCAAAACGCCACGATTTTTATGAATTTCAGATGTTTAATTCTACTTTTACACTTGTTAAAAAGCGTACTATAAAAAGAACTAAATGATTGATCAAAACCCCACATAATATTTACTAACTGTTTTTGCTACGCAAAAAGGCGTGCAAACGTGGTTTTTCTACGGATTGAAGCTATTTTTGAGAGAAAAATTGGAAATTTTTCTCTCAAAAATAGCTTCAATCCAAAAAAATCTTCAAAAACGTTTTTTTGCGCAGCAAAAACGAGGCTTGAACATTTTATGTAGGGTTTCAAAAATGATTGATTCAATTTTTGAAGTTGAAAATTAAAAATTCCTCAACATCAAAAATCAAGTCAACCCAAAAAAAACCTCAAGCACGTCTTTTGTACGCAATACCCAATACGCAATACGCAAACAACCAACTTTAAAAAATTAAGATGAAAAGGACATTTTGGGTTTTAGTAAGTATTTTTTTAAGCCTCAACGGGCAAGCCAAAGAAGGCGTTCCCATGGGACAATCACACAACGATTATCGCCAAAAGAGACCTTTAACAACGGCTATTGAGTCGGGTATGAAGTTAATTGAAGCGGATGTTTTTTTCAGAAAAGGCACTTTATACGTCGGTCATACCGTCTTGCACATAAATCAGACCCATAACCTCCACGACCTTTACTTGCGCCCGCTTGTTGAAGCCGTTAGAAGTGGAAAAATATACCCTTTAAAATTAGTAATTGATGTCAAATCAGAGCCTATTACAACCTTGAATGAAATAGTAAAACAACTCAATGCTTATTCTGAAGTTTTTAATGACCAAAGTCCTATCAAAATAGTCATCAGTGGAAAACGCCCCAAGCCCTGTGATTGGGATAAATATCCAAATTACATATTCTTTGACGGCAGACCCAATGAACAATACACTGAGGCGGAGTGGCAACGGGTCGGTATGATGAGTGCTAATTTTAAACATTACATCCGCTTTTTTGTCGGAAAATATAAAACCCAAAAACTTAAAACCACCATTCAAACGGCTCACGATAAAGGTAAAATCGTCCGCTTTTGGAAAACACACGATAAAGAACGCACTTGGGAACGGCTCACTAAATTAGGCGTTGATGTCATTAACACGGATAAACCATTGAAGCTAAAACTCTTTTTAGATAAGAAAACCCACCAAGCCACTATTCAACATTGAATCCATGTGAATATCGAATAATAAACACGGTATAGAACAACGAACTCATTGATTTTCAACTACTTTGATTTTCTTTGTTCCTTGTTTTTTTTCCATATTCACTTAATCAAAACAATTACCATAGCATGAAAAAAATCAATCTGTTTATCACAAGTTTAGTGTGCCTCATAATGGCGATGGCTTGTAATACATCTTCTGATAAACCCACCGTAAAAAACAATACCCCCTCAGTATCTGACTCACTTTTAGATAAAAAGTGGTGGAAAGAAGCCGTGGTTTATCAAATTTATCCCCGCAGTTTTAAAGACAGCGACGGCGATGGAGTTGGCGATTTGAAAGGCATCATTTCCAAACTCGATTATGTCAAAAGTTTGGGCATAGATATGGTGTGGCTAAATCCCGTCTATTCGTCGCCAAACAAAGACAACGGTTACGATATTTCGGATTACCAAAATATCATGAAAGAGTTTGGCACTATGTCAGATTTCGACGGATTGTTAAAAGGTTTTCACGATAGAGAGGTCAAAGTGTTCATGGATTTGGTCTTAAATCATTGCAGCGATGAACACGCATGGTTTAAAGCTGCCCGTAGTTCTCGCACGAGTCCTTATTACAATTATTTTCATTGGTGGCCAGCTGAAAAAGGCAAACCGCCCCATCGTTTCAGTATTTTTGATGAAAAAGGTGATGGATGGGAATACAACAAAGCCACAGACTCCTATTATCTCCACTATTTTGCAGATTGTCAACCCGATATGAATTGGGAAAACCTTGCTTTGCGTCAAGAAATCTATAAAATGATGCGTTTTTGGCTCGAAAAAGGCGTAGATGGCTTTCGTTTAGATGCCATTGCCTTTTGCTCAAAAGATACAACTTGGCCTTCATTGCCCAAAGAATACGGTGATGAATGGACAATGTATTACGCTTCTGGGCCTCATTTACACGATTATATGCAGGAAATGAATCGTGAGGTTTTTGGTAAAAAAGATATAGCCACAGTAGCCGAGGCAATGGGCGATGTGGAGCGTGTGATGAAATTCGTTGACCCTGCCCGCAAGGAATTGAACATGGCATATTATTTTGAAGCCACCGAATTGGGTTACTTGCCGAAGGAATATAAAATGTCTGATCCCAAAGGTTTTGATTTGGTGGAGTGGAAAAATATATATGAAAAGTGGACGAATGCCTTCGCCCAAAAAGGGTGGGGGACGATGTATCTCGCCAATCACGACCAACCTCGTATGCTCACCCGTTGGGGCAACGACAGCCCAGAGTTTAGGGATGCGTCGTCTAAAATGCTCACTACTTTTATTCTCTCCATGCGAGGCACACCTTATTATTATTTCGGTGATGAAATTGGTATGAACAATATAAAATTTGATAAAGTTGAGGAATACAACGACATCGAATTACACACAAATTATGCTCAAGTGAAAGCAAAAGGTGGTGACTTAAAACGGTTTTTAGAAGGCATGAAAATATCGTCACGTGACAACGGACGGACGCCGATGCAATGGGAAAACGCTCCGCAAGGTGGCTTCACAACGGGTACGCCGTGGCTGAAAGTGAACCCCAATTACGCATCTGTAAATGTTGTAAATCAAGAAAAAGATCCAAATTCTATATTGAATTATTTCCGAAAAATGGTTCAATTAAGAAAAAGTGAACCGACTCTAATTTACGGCGATTGGGCTTTGGTGGACAGAACGAACCCCTCAGTATTTGCATACACAAGGACGTTAGCAGGCAAAACACTCTTAATTATGTTGAATTTCAAGGCAAAAGAAGCCAAAATAGACACAAAAGGGTTGGATTTGACAAAAGCCAAAGTATTGATAAGCAACCAAACGACCCCCTCAGTATTTGGGACGTTAAAGCCTTATGAAGCGGTTGTTTTGGAACTTTAACTTTTCACTTGAATTAGGATTTTTAGGATTTTTTGAATTCGGTAGCATTTGCTTTATTGGATATTTTTTTTAGAAAAAACGAAGAGGTAATTTCATCCGTTCATCTGTTAACATATCTTTTGAAATTTGGCGAGAAGGACCCCTCAGTATTTTGACTTTATAGGAGTCTTTAACGTGAAAAATCCTATAAAATGCAAAAAAATCCTACTTATCCTAATTCAATAGAAAATTACTGAGGGGTCAACTTTGCCAAATTTCAAAAGATACGTTTGTAGATGAACGGATGAAATTACCTCTTCGTTTTTATTAAAAAAAATATCCAATAAAGCAAATCCTACCGAATCCAAAAAATCATACACATCCTAATTCTAATCAAAAAAACTATAAACCGCCCGAAACCAAATTAGGCATCAAACCCAAAAGTATCAACAAAGCACAACCCATGATTAACAAGAAGTTTTGAAGAATATCCGCTTTGACAGGCACCCCCTCAGTATCTTCATGAAAAAACATCGCTATAATGATTTTGAAATAATAATAAACACCGACTAACGACATACAGATTGCAAAAAGCACCAAACCAAAATGACCTTCGCCCAAAGCATTGGCGAAAATAAAATATTTAGCCATAAAACCTGCCATCGGCGGAATACCCGCCATGGACAATAAAGCCATCGTCATTGCAATAGCTAAGAGCGGATTCTTTTTACCCAAACCATCAAAAGCGTTAATGCCAGTTGAACCTTTCTTTTGAGAAACCAAATAAAGCACCATGAATGCCACAATCGTAGCAACCGAATAAGCGGCAGTGTAAAACAAAAGATTGTTATCCGTAGTTGAATTGGTACATAAAACAGCTAATAACATATAACCTACGTGCGAAATGGAGCTATAAGCCAACATACGCTTGGCATCATGTTGCAGCACCGCACTCACGTTTCCAATCAATAAAGATAGAACAAGCATAGCTACCACAACGTCCAACCAAATATCCATCGCTTGCGGAAAGGCAATGATAAATAAGCGGAACAAGGCTGCCATTGCCGCTGTTTTCACGACCGTAGCCATATAAGCGGTGATGGGTGTGGGTGCGCCCGTATATACATCGGGTGCCCAAAAGTGGAAAGGGGCAGCCGATATTTTAAAGCCCATGCCTATCAAAATCATTAAGATACCAATGGTTAGGATGCCTTTGTTGGCGACTAAATCTATCTTCCCAATGGTTTGGCGAATGTCAATTATATCAAAAGAACCCGTCAAACCATAAATCAAAGCGATGCCAAAAAGGAGAAAACCCGAAGCAAAAGCACCCAT
>JAYTMW010000489.1:0-6422 GCA_043728105.1 Saprospiraceae bacterium
GATGGTTTTGGCACATTGAGCATTTTGAATAAAAAGCCGCAAACTTCAGATATTCCCTTCATTTTTCTTACCGCAAAATCTGAAAAAGCCGACTTTCGCTACGGTATGAACTTAGGCGCAGACGACTACATAACCAAGCCTTTTGAAAGCAACGAACTACTCAGCGTGGTGGAATTGCGTTTGAAAAAGAGTGAAAAAATCAAAGCTGCCTTGGGCAATGGCAGCGATATTGGACATTTTATCAACGAAGCGAAAGGTTTAGAAGCCTTGAAAAATTTGGCGGATGAAAGAGAAACCAGACAGTTTTCTAAGAAAAATACGATTTATACCGAAGGGTCTGCTCCTCGCTATTTGTATTATATTCAGAAAGGAAAAATCAAGATTTATAAGACCAATGAAGACGGTAAAGAGTTGATAGTCAATGTTTTAGGTGAAAAAGAAATGTTCGGACACATTGATTTATTGGGCGGTGGCAACTATACAGAATCCGTTGCGGCCCTTGAAGATTGTGAGTTGACGCTCATTCCAAAAGAAGATTTTTTTACCTTGTTGTATTCCAATAAAGATGTATCCGCCAAGTTCATAAAAATGCTTGCGGGCAATGTCTCCAACAAAGAAGAACAGCTTTTGCACCTCGCCTACAACTCCGTCCGCAAGCGTGTTGCGGATGCCTTAACCGTCTTGCATAGCCGCTACGGCAAAGAACCCATTTCAATGCTTCGTGAAGATTTAGCCGCCTTAGCGGGCACTGCCAAAGAAACAGTCATCAGAACTTTGACGGATTTTAGAGAAGAAAAAATGATTGATGTGGAGGATGGACGTATCTCTATTTTGAAACCTGAAAAGTTGAAAAGTTTGATGAATTAAAAGGTTATTAACAAGTAAATATTAACATAATTTTTTTGAAACACATAGGCACATAGGACACATATTTTCTTTATAACTCGTTGAAAATCAATCAAATACAGATTAATCTATGTGTCCTATGTGCCTATGTGTTTCAAAAAAAAAATCACTCCTTTTTCAAAGTACATGTGCTAATCCCAAAGACTGCATAAAGCGGGCAAAAACCCACCAAACTTGTCAAAAGAAAAATGACAGTAACGGCATAAGCGACGAATGCCCATACCCCTGTAATCACGCCCGTGTAAGCATCGCAACATGACAACAATCAATATCCAAAATGACGCACGTCATAGCGACCCCCTCAGTATTTTACGAATTTTGTGGTATTAAAAATAGGAAATTTTATCACCATTTAAAATTCATACATCATGAAAATCGAATATAATTTAAGCATTTCCGAAATTATCAGTCGCCATTTATTAGGCATGTTTCTGGGTATCATCGGTGGTTTTTTAGGCTACTATATTGCGCCTGTATTTTTCATCATCGCCGCCTTAACGCCTGTTATGATATTGACAGCCATTTTGGGTTGGAGTCCTCTATATTCTTTATTGAAAATTAATCACGCAAGTCATTAGTTGGTTATTAATTATTGAGTTATTAGGTGATTTTAATAACTCAATAACAAATAACCCAATTTAATCACTCTTAAAATTAACTTAAAAATGAACTTATTAGCACCCGTATCAAGCATTATGACCACAAAAATCATTGCCTTAAATCCCGATGATACTTTAGATATGGTCAAAGATATTTTTGATAAAAACAATATTCATCACATACCTGTCGTGCGCCACAACACTTTGTTAGGGCTGATAAGCAAGCACGATTTTGAGAATTTTCACAACGGACTCAGCACGCAATTTGAAGACCGATTTGTCAATAAAATCACTCTTCAAATGCACAAAGCCAAAGAGATTATGGTCGAAAAACTCGCTAAACTCGAACCAACTGACCGTATTAATGTGGCTTTAGAAGTGTTTTCACTCAACCGCTTTCACGCTTTGCCCGTGATAGATAATGGCGAATTGGTAGGCATTGTCACCACACACGACATTATCAAAACTTTGGCAAAAGAAGATGATATAATAAGAGTAGGTGGCATTCGATAACGCAATTCTATTCACTCTATAAATCTTTCTATTCATTCTGATTAAAAGAAAAACTATGAAAACGTTTAAAAAAATAATCGTCGCAACGGATTTTTCCGACAATGCTAAAAGTGCTTATCGCTATGCACGACAATTGGCAACCCGCTTCGGCGCATCCATAGAGGTGGTTAATTTCTTTGAAATTCCAATCAATCCAGGCAATCCAAACTATATGGACATGATGCCCACTTTTGCGCAATTGGAGGAAGCTGCCAACAACCGTTTGGCTCGTTTTGTCAATGAAAATGAAAATGGAGAAGGCACAACCATTGTAGCAAGTCGCATTAAAACGACATTTAAAACGCAAGCGGGTTTTGCCACTGACGGCTTGATAGAAATGTCCAAAGACCCCTCAGTAGATTTAATCATTTTGGGTTCAACGGGCGAACATGGTTGGATTGATAAAGTCTTTGGCAGCATTGCCGTTACAGTAAGCCGTGAAGCATTTTGCCCCGTGATGCTTATACCACACGGGGCTGAATATCGAGGCATTCATCATATCGTTTATACCTCTTCGTTTGAATCGGCTCAACCAACGGAAATCAAAGTAGCACTTGATTTTGCGAAGTATTTTGCGTCTGCAATTCACTTCGTACACGTGGTCACGCAGCCTGATGATTTGGGTATTTCTGAAAAATTATTGTTCAGACGCTTGGTGAGTGATGAGCATACAAAAGTGCCTTTTACCGTCGAAAATATCCATGCTTTCACCGCCGTAGAAGGCATCAATCAATACATTTTGAACCATGATGTGGACATGCTTGTGACTGTAACGCAACACCGTACTTTTTGGGAAAAGTTGATGCACCTCAGCACCACCAAAGAGTTGGCTTGGGATATTCATTTGCCACTTTTGGTTTTGCACCGTGATGATACATCTCAACCTCCTGCGTGATTTTAATCATTGTAAAACGAGACTACTCTTAGTGATTATGTGATTAGTGAATCCCTTAATCACGTTTTCAATCACATAATCACTAATCACATAATCACTAAAAAGAAAAAGGAGTGTTTTAAATGTTTGGGTGTAGGAAGCGGTCAACGCTGACCGCTTCCTTTTTGAAAAGACCCCCTCAGTAGATAGTCAATTTAATTGTGTCGGGTACAACTCTTGGAGGGTTTGCAACCCTCCAAGAGCTCTATCAAAAAACGACCCGACACAATTAAATTGACTATCTACTCAGTATTTTTAATTTTACAAGAGTTTTTTACGTAAAAAATCCTATAAAATCCTGTAAAATCCTACCAATCCTAATTCTATTTATCAAAAACCTCTCAAAAGCACCCAATTACAATTTATATTCGCTCATTTAATTCCTTGATTATGAAAAATATTAAAAATATTCTTGTTCCTACTGATTTCTCCGTTACCGCACGCAACGCCTTTCATTACGCAAAGGTTTTGGCAGAAGCCTGTGGGGCAGAAATCACCGTCCTTCATGTCAATGAATACTTTTTGCCTGTTTCAGAAATTGCCGTTGCACCACTTTCGCAACATGAAGAAAGTAGGGTAGAAGAAGCCATGCAAGAGTTCATAGCGGATGAATCAGAAGACAGTAATGTTATGGTTCAATGTAAAGTAAAAACAAAAATACTGAGGGGTGATCCCGTGAGCCGAATCGTGGATTTATCACAACATGCCGACGTGGATTTAATCGTGATGGGGACAACAGGTTTGCAGGATTTTTTATCAAAAATAGTAGGTTCTACCTCGCTCGATATATCCAATAAAGCGCATTGCCCCGTGATACTCGTGCCACGTGATGCGAAGTGGAAACGCATTGATAAAATGTTGTTTTCAACCACTTATGCCGCCGCTTCACCTCAAATGGTGCAAGAAGTATCTGATTTTGCCCGCATATTCAAGGCAAAAGTTGATTTTGTACACGTGGATGATACGCCGTGGAATGAAGACGATGACACCGACCGCCTTTTTGATGAACTTTTTGCCGAGGCTGACCCTGATTTTGCCTTCGACATTCACAACATTAATAGTGATGATGTAGTGGAAGGTTTGAGAAAATATGCCGAAAAAAACGACATTGATTTAATCGCTTTCGTCAGCAAACACCGCAACTTTTGGCAAAATTTGATGCACAGTAGCGTCTCTCAAAATGTTGCTATTTCGACTTATAAACCGATGCTTGTAATGCACTATGATGATAAAAATTAGTGATTATGTGATTAGTGATTAAGTGACTCACATAATCACCAATCACATAATCACCAATCGCCAATCACTTAATCATTAATCACCAATTTCTATTCATTCTGATTAAAAATAAAAGAAGATGTTGAACGACACCGCCGTTTCCGAAATTATGACCCACTACCTCATTACCGTCACGCCAACTACCACTTTGGACAAGGTGAATGAGATATTTGAACACCACGATTTTCACCATTTGCCTGTCGTTGAAGGCACCCGTTTGGAGGGCATTATCAGCCGTTCAGATGTGGATAGAGTGTCGAGTTGTGTAGATTTATTTCACACAAAAGCCAATGAATTGTACAATGAAAAGTTGTTCAAATCGCTCTTAGCAGAGGAGGTAATGACCCCAAAGGCGGTAGTGCTTGCGCCCGATGATTCCATAGGTTACGCCGCTACGCTGTTTGCTCGAAACACTTTTCACGCCTTGCCCGTGGTTGTAGGAGAAAAATTAGTAGGCATGATTACCACTTTTGATTTGATTGAATATATGTTTAACACAAAACTGAAACCTGTTCCATTGTCGGAATGATTAGGTGATTAGGTGATTAGGTGATTAGGTGATTAGGTGAGTAGGTGATTGGTGAGTTACCTAATCACCAATCACGTAATCACCAAACTACATCCACTTCTCTAAAAACGAGAAAAATTCCTTTTTCAAATCGTGATAAATAGTCCGTTGTGTATCCATAGACTCACGCATAGGGCGGTGATCGCTAAACGCTCGATGGTCAACTGCCACGGGATTATCGTGGGCAAATGAGGCCAAATTATGTTCATGCGCTTTAATATTCTTTTGCAAATCGTGTATATTTTCTTTTTGCAACAGAAACTGATTTTGGAAATGCTCAACACCCGCCAACACATCTTGCTTCGTGTATTTACTTGCAATCTCTGCCAAACGGGGTTCTAAGATAGCCAATTCGTCGGTGTAAAAATTCAATTCATTGTCCCAAAGCTTATGCTCGAAATGGAGGTCATTAAGATAAATTCTTTCCTTTACCATAATTTGAAAATTTTTTTATTGTGAATAATGGGTAAAAGTACGGGGCTTTGAAAGGGATAAAGGATGACGGTTGTCATTGTGGGAGGTGATTTATGAAAATACAGAAAGGGTACTTCCAAAACAGAAATGCACCCCCTCAGTATTTTCATTTTTTTGTGGTTCTAATGTAACTTATGTTAAGTCAAGTAAATTGACAGAAGGCGATTTAAAACCCTACATGAAATGTTCACGCCTCGTTTTTGCTGCGCAAAAAAAGGTTTTTAAAGAATTTTTTTGGATTGAAGCTATTTTTGAGAGAAAAATTTTCATTTCTCTCTCAAAAATAGCTTCAATCCGTAGAAATTTCTGTTTTGTACGCCTTTTTGCGCAGCAAAAACAGTGAGTAAATATTATGTAGGGTTTCAAAAAAATTATAATCAAATATTTTACATCTCCACACCTTTACCGTTCCTAAAAGTTTGCTAAAATTAGTGGCATCCATACCCAAATAACTCGCCAAATATTTATGTGGAATCATGTTCAAAACGTGACCTCTGCGTTTGAGCAAGGTTCTGAAACGATCCTCGGCTGATAAAGATTGCAACTCAATTTGTCGTTCTAAAACGAAATAAACATATTGTTCAACCGAGCCTTCATGGGTGAGAATGACTTTCCTTTTGGCTTCAAAAGGTTGAAAAATTTGAGCAAAGTTTTTAAATGATGCCTCGCTTAATGGATAAATGGATTGAGTATTTTTTTTTAATTCCAAAAAAGAGTCATTCATACTTATTAAATTATAAAAATCATATAAATAAAATACAAAAAATATATCTACCCTAAAAATGGCATGAAATTAGTAGTTTTGAACATATTAGCCCTAACAAGGCACAAAAACGAGTGAAATAATAATTACTCATAATTATATTCAAACCAACATATTTCCAATGAGAAAATTCTACAAAGTAGGCTGTACGTCAGTCTTCGCTACTCTGTTTTTCTTTGTTCCATTTTTGGTTTCATCGCAAAATAACCTAAAAGTTAATTTTAAAGATGCCGCTTCTTCTCCCCGCAACTTAGTTGTGTGTGGTGATGAAGCTACCGTTGTTGTCACGGTCAGTACGGACGGTTTAGCCGCCGCATCGAGACAGAGTATTCAAGCGCAACTTAACCT
>JAYTMW010000490.1:0-37476 GCA_043728105.1 Saprospiraceae bacterium
TGTTTGGCAGTAGGTCGTCGAGCGGGCTATTTGACTCTTGCCGCTAACATAACAACCCCCTCAGTATTTTTGATACTGAAGGGGTTTGCTGTTGTTAACTTATTGATTACCAAGTAGTTACACTTTTTGAAGTCTAAGACTTACATAATACTACATCAGCGGTCGCAGACCGCTAACGAGCGCACCCGTTCTTTGATGTACGATTTGTGGTTATTCTAAATCACTTACCTGCCGAGCGGGTATTCTAAAACACACTATCTACAAGCGGGCACCAGACGAGCGGCTTCAAAATATTGTAATCAAAGTTTCAATATCTTTTTTTAGAATATAAGCGTCTTGGAAATGAGTATCTAATTCGATAGATTTATCAATATATTTTATTGCTAAGGAATAATCATTAAGTATAACGCAATTTAAAGCAAAATAATAATAGAGTTCGCTTGATTTAGGGAAAAACCCAATGCCTTTCAGTAAATATTCATTAGCTGTTTGGTGTTTTTCCTCTGAAGACAAAATTTTTGAGTATAAAATATAGGCAAACTCGGGTGTATCTACTTGCGTAATACATTTTTCTAATATTTTTTTAGCTTTTTCCCATTCATATTTTTCATAGTATAATTGAGCGAAATATAAGTAATATAATGCCTTAAATTTAATAGGGATTTTATTAATTCTAATTTCTTTAAATACACTTTCAGATTCATTTAGAATACCACATAATCTTAGGGAGTCCGCATATTTAAATTTACGAAATTCATTAGTGTCTGTTAGATTAATATTTTCCCATAGTTTTTTGGCAGAATAATGCATATTATCTTCAGAGTATTTTTCTGCAGTAGCAATTTTTTCCTTGATGCTTAAATTAAACTTTGTTGATATCTCTTCTTTACAGTTTATAATATCATTTCTTAGGTTTTCTGCTGAATCATAATTAGGTGAAATACTGATGCCTCTATTAACATAGAGCAATGCTTCTTCTATTTTATCTTGTATCATCATCACAATAGCTAAATTCAAATATACTTCATCTACATCTCCTTCTTTATCCAATGCTAGTTTCAAATAAGAAATTTTATTTAATAAATCGTCTGATGCAAAGCTGTTTGCTAAAAATATGTATGGTACAGTACTATTTTCGCTATTTTTTAAACTTTTACTATACATTAACCTAGCTTGCTTAAGTTTCCCGATTCTTGTATAATGGTCGCCTTTGTATTGATAATACAAGTATTTATCTTCTTTCTTGATTTTAGTTAAGTCGAGTTCATTTAAAACGCTTTTTGCTTCCGTGTAAAATCCACAAACACTTAGGCGATTTGCATATCTAATTTTGTAAAAAAATGATAGATTTTTTAAATACAAAATAGTCCAACGTTTTAGAGCGGTAAAATTTAATCCGTCATCTTCAAAATCATAAATTATTTCAATTTCATTCATTTGTTTACAACTTGTAAAATTAACTTGAATTTTCGAGAAGTTTCATTTTCTCAAAGTTTGACTTTACAACTTTTCTCTGTAAGAGATTTAAAAATCAATTTTGCACAAAGCAAAGTTGTAAAGCCAAAATAAAAACTTCCTGTTTTTTTCTAAAATCATATACCCAGTCTTTATCCTAAGAGCCTCGTAATGTAGCCGAAACTACGCTTGTGGAGGTTTAGATGGAGGATTTTTATTTTGATTCTTTGCATTTTGACGACTTTTACCTATATCTATTTTCTTTTGCCCTGGAGTTTTTTTAGCACCGAACCATTCGTCATCAGGGTCTTTGATAGACGGTTTTCGTTTGTTGAGCTTTTCTACTGTTCTTTCAATCTCTTCTAAATTCTCATTAAAATCATCGGTACTTTTTTTACGCTTGCCTTTGTTTCCAACATCCTGTTTGTTACTTCTAGCTGTAGGTCTTTCTGGTGTAGCTCCACGCCCTGGACTCGTAGGATCTGGAGCTTTAGCTGGCCCACCTTCATATTTTATCCCTGCCTTTTCAAAAGTTTCATCGATTTTCTTTTGATCGAATCCAAGTTTTTGTAATCCCTTCGCTATTGAATTAGCTCCGTATTTAGCGACTAAATCACCCAAACCACCGCCCGCTAAATCACCGATAAACCCTGTCATAAAGTCCTTTACAGCATCACCACTATTGTAATCTTCTCCTTTGATAAGAGCTTTTCCATATTGCTGTAAAACATCAAGCGTTGCCGTTGCAGCCGCTTTACCCAACTTACCGCCTGGTGTTCTCCACGGAATTGCGCCTTCAAGCCCAGAACGAGCGACTTGATACATATCTACTTTTTCCAACGATTTCTCCAGACTTCCTCTGGTTTCACTATTGAAATAGTAGTTCATGCCCACTTGCATCAAATAATCTGATGCCGCACCCGAAGCCATTTTTAGTAGTATAGGAACAATTGGTACTTCGCCGTCTTTATCGACTAAAACGATAGGGTTATTGAGCGCAAAACAATAAGGACTATTATTGGGGAAAGTATAGGCTTTGGGGTCAATACTCAACCACCTACCAATCGCAGGGTTATACAATCGTGCGCCATAATCCTGCACCAACTGCGTGCCACTCCAAGAACCATTACGGTCATTCTCTTTGTCATTGAAGCCGAACCTATAAGCCGAAGTATTCGCCGCTTGAAACGTCCGCCCTGGCATCTCCAATCCAAACGGATAATAATCCGTCGCCTGTATCGTCACCGCTTCATAATACGCATAAGTTCCTGAAGCAAAGGTAACGCCTTGTCGTCTATCATTGATGGTTACGAGGACATTGCCTAAGTGGTTTGTGAGTTCATATCGCTTTTGCCCTTCTAACAAATGCCACTTTTTCGTGGTATCTACTGAGGGGGTTAATCGTTGATTCGGCTCCCACGTGCCTAATCTTGAACTGCCATACAGATGCTGCTCCGCCCATACTAAAGTGTCTTTTCGCCTTGTATAGACCGCCATCGTGTTGCCTTGTGCGTCACGAATGTAAAACGTTTTTGTGGAATCTGTACCATTGATATACAATTTTAACACTCTATTTTGCATCGCATCGTATCCATACTGCGTGGAGATATTGACCGCAGGTACGGCGGTACGGAAACGCTTGGCTTCCAACACTTTACCATAGGGTGACCACGTGACGTTCAAGGCTTCGGATGTGTCTTTCTTGAGATTACCCGCACCATCATACTCATAATTGACACCACCATTGGTAGCGGTGGGTTGGTCGTCAATATCAGTAGTATAAGTGGATGCAAGAACCGCATCATTCACCCGTTGCAACTGATTGGTATTGGGTTTAGGGGTATATGTCAAATTATCCATTAAAGCACCCGTTTGTTGGTATCTTTGATAGGTCTTGATATTTCCATTAGGGTCGTATGTGATGCGCTCTGCATGGTTCAGTGATTTAGTCCATGCACTCGGCAAGGTCGTCAAAGCTGTTCCTGCCCACGTAGAATCTAAGGCCGTAATACGATTGAGTTGGTCATATTTATATTTATACGCTCTTGAATTGGCGAATTGGCGTATCGCCACGGTCATACTGCGTATATTGCCATTGTAAAGATTGGCTGCAGTCTTATAAAACCCAGATTGGGTGGCTACGGCTGCCGTTACATCGGGGTCAAATGTGACTGTGCCTGCCCCTTTGTAATCCCCTTGATAGTAATTGAGTATGTAACCATATTGGTCTCTTCCGACTAACTTTCGGGTGGCGTTGGTCGCTAAACCATCTTGTCCCATATCAATATCGGAACTCAAATAAGCACTATTTACGCCTTTAAGCCACCCTTGTAAGGTATAGGCATAATCCACGCCTTGCACCCGTTTTTCACCCATTTCCATTCTCGCTAAGGGGCCGTGTTTGTAGTAATCGTAGGTGGCTTCCACTTGCCACCAAAGCCCTTGCGGATTGGTTCGGTAATAGGTATTGAGTAGTCGAGAGGTATAAACTTTTGTTAAACGATTGTCCGAATCATATTCGTAACGGTGGGCGAACTGATCCACACTATCCCGTTGGTAGAATACAGCATTGACTTTACCTGATAATTGGTCATAGTCGTAATCAATGCGTTTGAACCTTTGATTCAGCACTTGTAATTCACTGATTTCTTGTACGAGGGTTTTTACATTACCCGTCACATCATAGCTGTAATGCGATCCATAGTCATATATTTGGTCAGTACCACTATATGCCCTACGGAAAGTTGTACTCGCTACCCGATTGCGGAGATTGTCTTGACCACTTGTACCCAAAGGCTGTTGCAAACGAGAGACAAAGTAACTTTCATCATAATAGGTGTTCGTTATAAACTGCCTTACACCCAAAAGATAGAAACTTTCAAGAGAGGCAGGGGTACGGGCAGTGAGGTCGGTGATGACGGTATTGGTTGGAATTTCGCCCACTTCTTTTACCCGACCCAAGTTATCGTATTGGGTATAACTGTATAATTTGGTTGCAAACGCTGCTTGCCGCCCGTCTTGACTCACCACCAAACGACCGATTCTATCGTACCAAAAACGAGACGTATCCGCATCAGGGGTCTTCTGCTTTATGACTTTATTGAGCGAATTGTACTGATATACGGAAGGGAGGGTATGGGCTGGCACCAATACGGTATTATTCAGCCTTGCTGTTTTGACATTGAGAAATTGGGTTTCGGTCGTAAATAAAACGACCCCCGCAGGTGGTATAGTCTTGGTCAGATTTCCTGCTTGATCGTAATAGTAGAGCGTATAATGATATTCCCACACCTCACTCGTCAGTTCTAAGGTTTCCATGGACTGTAAGCAACGGTTGATGTATCGGGCTTTGAAATCCTCTTTCAAAGAATCGAGTTTGACATCGTAGGCAATTTGCGCTTGAACATCGGCTTGTTCTAAAAGTGAAGATACACAAGAGGTATCAGACGGTATATAATCCGTTAAACTCACTGGGCATAACCAACGCTGAGAGGTACACTGTGCAGGGACAGAAGTGGTACAAGTGACGGTAATAAAATTAAAATAGTCTTCAGGGGTGCGGATAAAGCCCAATTTATTATTGATGTAACGGGTCAATTTTTCCCAATACACTATATTATTAGTGTTTACACACGTGGCATCAAATTGGTTTTTGAGTGTTTGAATATCTGTACACGACTTACAAGTATTACACTCTAAATAAGGAGGCAATTTTATTTCATAAGGCAAATAGCGACTGGTATTGATAGGATTAAAATAGACATTGATTGTATCAATATCTTTTTGAGTCAAAGGATAATCTGAATATTTTTCTAACCATCGAGGGAATTGCGGCTTATTAGGGGTTACATCCGCATCGTAACACGCTTTTAAATTGGTTAAATTGGTAAAGACACACGACGAAGCATCCGCCTTACGCCGAATATTGCGAGGCCCCACATACACGGGCGTATAATAAGACGCAGGATAATTTATCAAATTGCCATGACAATCATCGCATATAGTTTTGGACGTACCCAAAACGGCATTGACTGCTTGAATAAAACTGGTATCACCAAAGGATGTGGCTATACTGCCTTTGGTTGTAGAAGAGCCGTAAGTGTGTTCTGTGTCACCACCTTTTTTACAGACAGCAATCAGGCGGGTTCTAAGCGCAGACTGTTGTGCAGGGGTCAAATTACAGGCAGTCAATTTTTCTAACCATCTATCGGCTTGTTGGCTACAGTTAGAGTCAATCTCAATGGTAATAGCGATAGAATCTTGGATATATCGAGCTTGTAAATCCGCAAGGGTCAAGGTTGGATTGAGTATCGTATCAAGACTGGTATAGCGTCTGATTTTGTCTTTATAAATGTTTGTAACAACCCCTAATGGTGCGCACGTAGATAAACCCGTACCGACACAAGAAGCAACACTGTTGGGACAATTTCTTAATATCAATCGGCTTTTGATTTTTTGTTTATAGCCTAAATACAGACCCCTCAATATGAGCCATGCCATATCGTTCTCGGCGGTTGACCCCTTGCCTAAAGTAACCCCATTGGCATACACGGCATTGGTTACGATATTGATACCACTGTAGTTGACACAACCGCTGGGGTCGGTGGTGGCATTGATATACATCCAATTGAAAAGCGAATCTTTAAGATTGAAACCCAACCCATTGGCAGCAAAGCAAGTATCATTTTTAAATAGACCCGCCGAATCAATGACATTGGCAGCCAAAGCCCCCGCAAAAGTTTCAATAGTCAGAATGGTGCTATCAAACTTATTGCATAAATTGGTAGTATTACAGTTTTGCCAATAACAATATTCGGGGTGCTGATTGACTAAGGCTTTAGCCCATGTAGGTTTCCAATAGGTGATAAATTCATTTCTGTTTAATTGAGTGGGTAGTTTTTTTACGCCATCAATTTCAACTGTATCAGGTCTGCCTAAAGCATCACGATAGACTTCACCATTGAGTAAACTCTGATACCTTAATCCGAAGAGCATTGAGGCACCATCTCGAGGAATAACATTTCCAGAGGCATCCAATGAATCCAAACAGTATTGTCCGCCAGGTGAAACATCACCCAACATAGCTTTATACAAAATACCACATTCGGAATAGTTGCTACATAGCGCATTACAATCTTCCAATAGCCGCACATACGTATATTTGGCAGCCAAAGAATCCTCCGCCGTCGTTGAGCCAATACTGGCTAAATACTTGGTGACATACTGCCCCTCAGTACCCAAGCTATCCGTACAGGTTTTACAATCAAAAAAGCACCCTGCACCATCAGCTGTTGCCCTCATCTGCTGTGATAGGGTCGTCAGATTAGGTTTGCAATTGGATTGCGTGACAAAGTTTTCGGCGTAATAATCCGTAGCTGGACGATGTATTTTTAAAATTTTAGTAACAATATACTCCCCTTGTGGTAATGAAGCAATATTTATACTATCTTTTAGTCCAATAGGTGGATTACTACAGATAGTATCAAAAACAACAGCATTGGCAGCAAAGGTTGTCATTGTTTTTCTATAGTTGGGATTAGGATTAGCATATCCCTCACAAGCTTCTGTAATTTGAATACGAACATCATATTGACAATCGTAACAAATATTGCTGGGTTCACAACCCGACCTAAAACTGTCTTTTGTAATGCCATAAACGACTTTTACCGCACTTGGTGCAGGAAGCAACAAACTATAAGATGTTACCAATGAATCGCCTTTTCTAACGTTGTTGAGAATATTGCGTTTGATTGTTGGTTTTAAGTTAGATCCGACCAAAGCATCAAGGTTGGTGGGTATGCCGCCCGCCAAAGCCGTGGCAACGGTTCTGCCATGTGCATCTACATAACTGACAGAATACTGATCATTGGGGTCACGCACCATATTTTTTTGATAATGACTGGCATAGCCCACCTCACTACCAAACAATCTGTCTAACTCTTCTTGTGAGGGTTTACCATAAAAATACTGAGTTTCTTTAGTGCCGCCCATTCTAAAAGTAGCACCTACACCACTTTGCTTTTTTATGCGCCCCGTATTATCTGCCGTAAATTCGGTCATGGTATAATGGAAACCTTCGGCATTGGGAATGACGGATCCTTTTAGAGTCGTTTTTTCAGGATTATTAGTAGAATAGTAACGAGACCAATAAGTGCGCCCATCATTAATCATAGCAGGAGGCGCAAAACTGCAACTATTTATGGTATCAAAAACCATTTTGGTAAAAGCAACTAAACCAGAGGTGCCCTGAGTCATTGCCAATGTGCTGCGGTACTTGATGGTATCCGATAAGGTTGGCAAGGGCATGGTTTTCGCTGCGGGCCGCCCATTGTGGTCATATATGGTTTGGGTTGCAATGGTGGTGGCATTGGCTTTAGAATAGGTCTGTGCTTGACGTTCTCTGAGCGTGCCATCAAAGTATTTTACGGTAGCTACACTTTTACCTTCTTCGGCAAAGGTTAAATCGGATTGCCAGTTGAGGTTTTGTTCATGACCTTTAGTTTTATCCCAACTGGCTATCCATTTGCTAAATTCTTTTCTACCATCAGGTAGATACCTCGAAGCTCTAATTCTAAATATGATGTATCCGAATCGATAAAGTACAGGTATTTCAATACTGTTCGTAGTTTTGGATACACGTGTTGCATTAAATCGAAATGTCGCATTTATTTCATTAGTAGTAGCGATTCCTAAATTTAATCTTTTTCCTAATTCACTTTCTGTTTCATAAAAATTCCATTCAAACTCATATTCATCTGGATTTTCTACACTCAATCCTGCAAATATTAAGCCTTGAATATTCATCAAGCTACTATCAGAGTTCATACTATAAGTTAGTCCCAATGATTTACTACAATCAAATTTGTAGGTCTTGTTGCCTAATATTTCTTCGGTTATGATAAAAGAATGTGCCGTTGTATTTGTTACAGATACCACTTTAACGGATATTTTTAGTACATCTTTGAATGTTCTAAAAGCTCTATAATCAGAGACTCTTGCTTTCACAGGGTCATGATTTAGGGTTAAATCAAAAAGAGGGAGAACTGTCCCCGCACCATTGGGATTTGAGCCTTTGTACCAAACAGTCACCTCAAATCTCGCCGTCATTGAAAAGGCGGCAGCACTTTGAAAAGTATCTCTATTCAATTCAAAAGCAACTGTTGCTATAGAATTATCATAGCTTTGTATGTTAGTGGCTTGACTGATAAAATCAGCATCACCAATAACAAGCATTTGATAATTGGGGAGTAAAGTAGAGGCTTTTACAAAATTCTGCACAAAAATATCCGTAGCCTGAGCTTCTTTCGTTGAACCCAACAAAAAAAGTATTGCCAATAGGCAACTTTTGAAACCTACTAAGCTGCAATTACCTAATAATGACTTCATATAAATATGTGGAGAATAGAGATTTGTATGTAATGCTTTCATTGCGACAATGATGATTTAGTTCTTAATATTATAATTTTTAGTATTGAGTAGCAAGAATAGAGTATTGAGACCATGAAGTACAAAGTCTCAATACTGTATTAATCCTAATTATAAGATGTAAAAGAAATACTTGCTTTAGAGGCTTGTGTATTGTTTAAAGACACTTCACCATACATCACAAAATTGTTATTGAGTAGGGTGTAATAATCAATCAGCATATTGTTCTTGTAAAACAGAATTCCTGTTTTACATCGCACTATTTTGACATCATCACCATTAACATAAGTACCCACATTTGCTATTTTACCTGGATATTCTATAATCAAATTGCCATTATCCAACTTGAATTGAAAGGTCTGTACGGTGGCTGTATCAGCACGTAGTTTAACCAAAATGTTTTCATTGATTATTTTTTGTGTCACCACATACTTTATTTCACCATCTTTCAAAGCAGGTAATTTACGAAAGCGGATATAGTCATTGCTGATAGTCCCTTCATACATTTGGCTTACCCCACTCGACACTTGAGTATTAGCCACCGAACCTGATTTATTGAGGGTAGATTTTATATTGTGTTGCGACCAACCCACAAAAGGTTGAGTGCTACAAAAAATTATCAAAACCCATACTGGATATATTCTTTTCATTGCTTATCGTTTGTTAATCAGAATAAATAAAAATGCCTGAAAATGAATATCATAAGGTATTCTTGTGGTTTAATAGACGGCTTATCCGAAGTCTAAATCCCACCTACTAAATACTCTATATTATTTAAATTTGTACAATTTCAAAATCTTTGAAGCGACCAATGCCCTTGTAAACCATTTTAGACCCTTGTTTTACTTTAGATATATATACATTGGCATCAATTTTTTCACTAAGAGTTGTTTTATAGTTATAATAACTGTATTCAAACTTTTTCTTATTGATGTCAGGATTAACCTCTTCATCTTCTTTATCAATAATCATGCGGGCAAACTCCAAAAAATAAGTCTTTTTCTGCGCCACAAAAGCAATGACAGAGGCGACACTTTTGTCTTTTTCCGTCAAGGTTATTCTGGTTTTATCACCCATATAGTCTTCCAATTTAGCATTAAAGAAGCCCGATTTCAAATACTGACTGGATAAACCCATCGGTAAATACTTTTTCCCAGAAGGCGGTTTCTTATTTGATAGATAAATACGCTTTTCATCTTCGTTGATGATGATATTGACTCCACCATCATAAACCACAATCTGGTTGCCAATGGTGATATGAACCTTATCCCCATCACGACGATAGCTTATCATCATTACTTCTGAAGGGCTTTCACTATTTATCTGCGTATAGTATTTAACATTCCCGTCAAAAGACAGTGTCTTAGTAGCTGAATAAGTCTTTTCCATTTTTTCAATAAAATCCTCAGCATTTTTTTGCCCCCAAACACCTGAAATACTGAGGGGTATGCACAAAAGGCATATCCAATATTTTATAATTCGTATCTTTTTCATTGTCATTCTTTTTATTTTATAATCTTAACTTCTTTTTTGCTGATAGCTATCACTTTTAATTATTAGGTTTTAAATAATTTCTCGCTTCTTTGACAGTTTGAACACCCGTCTCTGTTTCCCTTTTAATGCGTACTAATATCCCTTCATCGTCATATTCGTAGAAAGTAGCATAATGATTTTCATCTAATTCTGCCATCAATCTTCGAGAGCGAATGTCATAGGTATAGGCTTTCATTTTGGCATTGAAGGGCAAGAAACGGACATCGTCAATAAAGAATGGTCTATTATTGGCATTCACAAATTTTATATCAAACTCAGACTTATAATTGGTTGTCAATATAAAAGAGCCTTCCATTTTTTGCCACCCTTCAATAACGGGGCCTTGAGGTTTTAAAGATACATAAGTTGAACCGTCGCCCACTCTTATATCAATACCCGTTGGCTTGGCATTACAACCCAATGAAGAATCAGTTGCTACCCATGCGGTCAGGGTATATTTTTTAGTCGTCGTTGGTGAAAAACCAGGAAGACAATCAGTGCAGTCATTATAAGCACCACTACTGCCTGGGATTGGTATGCTGGCACTAATACCATTACTACTCCTTGTGTTTAATGTATTATCAGTACTGGTCAATGATGGAATAAAAGTATCAACAGCACAAAACTGGTCATCAGCAAAACTGGTTGTTCGTGCGGTTGTACCACCACCTACCCGCAATGAGTATCTTCCTGTATGAGAAAAACTATCTATGACCGAATAATTAGCGGATAGTTTAGTAGCATCATAAAATCGGATATTTTTCTTAACAAATTGATTGGTATTGCCACAATCATTTTTAAAATCATAATCCTCAAAGGAATCAAAAGTCATTTCTTTGTAAGTAGAATTGGAAACGACTGCTGCTACCTGAGTACCATTATAGCCATAGTATGCGGCTGATGGTATATTATTGGCATCACTACTTTCAATCTCATTACCCCTTTCATCAAAAATATGAATTGAATCACTACGCACCCAATTATTGTTACTATTCGTTGTCCAGCGATTTAACCCTGAATTATAAGT
The DNA here is from genome assembly GCA_043728105.1 of Saprospiraceae bacterium. GTDB lineage: Bacteria > Bacteroidota > Bacteroidia > Chitinophagales > Saprospiraceae > JAAFJT01. The sequence continues at coordinate 11,441 of JAYTMW010000490.1, forward strand.
CCAATAAGGCGTAAATCCAGAAATAAAACCGTCTGTTCTGACATTGGGTGTTGTAGATACACTTCTTTGGTTATAGTGAACATGACTTTTCCAATTGCGCCAATTGCCCAGTAATCCAGTTGTATAAGGATTAACCAATGTCGATAAAAATTTCCTTAAAGTATCTCCATTTAAAGCAACAAACGGTCTTGTTTCACACCGCATTTGCCAAGTATCTTTAAACTCTCGGGCATCGGATTGATAAACTTTTGTATTACTATTGATGGCAATAGCATTACTCACGACAGGATTGACTAAAGAAGCAATAGAACCAATAGGCATAGCTGATTTATTTCTTCGACCTGATCGTTTTATTTTAACTGTAAAAAATCCTTGAGCTGTACCATTATATGTTGAACCTGTTTGGCTGTATATAGCCAGCTGTCCACCTGATTGTTTAAGAACATAATAAGGCGTATTTAAATACGATTTATCACTCTCTTTTTGTAAAATTAACTCATCTCCTTCTGTAAAGAAATTTTCAGGGGTAGATATACCTTGTATTTGACCGCTTGAGCTAAAGGTTATACCTTTAAATAAACTACCCAAATTTTTATAAGCAGGTCCCATACCATCATACGCCCAATGAGCGGGATAACTAAAATTATACAAAGGGTCATTGAACTCATTTTCTGTTTTGGTTAATAAAACTTCGCCTGTTTCAATATCATAGGCAACATTCTCTGTTGTGAGAGTTGAACCGTCAACAGTTTTAACAACCTTATCCAGCATACCCATTCGCTTGATGTGTTTGGTGGTGATAGCAGTCTTTAAACCCTTTTTTTCATTTTGTATAACAGGTAGTGGAACAGGAACAAAAACAGGAAAAATAGCCACTAAAAACCCATCTAAATTGGCATTAATACCTCCTACACTCGTATTGCTCTGTTCGTCCTGCATTTCTGTCCAAACATCAGTTTCCATACCCATTTTGCGGGTCTCAATTGTGCCATTAGTATTAATGACTTGAACATCATTGTTAAGGTGCTGCGTTAAAGCATTGGCGTTATCCACTTTATAATAGTAGTTGGTCGCACTTACTAAAGCCCCTTGTTGGTTATAAACGGCTTCCTCTCTTGCCATACCGTGCATATTATTTGTTTCAACCACGAATCCTTGTGACACACCTAATTGCTCAACGACATTAAATTTGAATATACTCGATAAGACAGGAGGTTTGATTTTAACAGTTCCCGCCACTATATTTGTGAAATCGGAAATAGTTGGAAAATCCTTCGCTGTGTAAAATCTATTGGTGGAATAACCTGTCCCTGAGCGTTTAACATTGGGATATACAGATTCTACACGTACCTCACTATAACCAACCGTTGGGCTCGGATAAAAGGATTCACCAATGGGAGCTTCTGAATAGTAAGTATTATCAGGAGCTAATTTTACTTTTTCTTTATAGGGCATAGGGTATTTTAACGCATTTTCTTCCCCACCCAATTGAGGTTCATACGCTGCTACACCACTACTGATTTGCTTTCCATTAAGCATAGTATTATAGGAAAAGTTTTGCGTGTAATTACTTTCTCCACCACCATCAGCCACTGTCCAATTATCTGATACTGTAATGGTTTTAACCCTTGACCCACCACCCAATTTTTTATACGTCGGATTAGCCAACCGAACCCAAGATTGATTGTTCACATCAACAGTTTTAGACCATTGCCTTTCTAAACGGCTTTTATTGAATCCTTTAATCAAATCGGAAACATCTCTCATAAAAGTAACTATACCCATTAATATTTTTTTGGCATTCTCTTTTGAAGGATTGTTAACCGCCGAAGTTTGCCCATTCAAACTATAAGCCAGCTCAGGCAAATTAAAACGCATGAGTTGATACGCAGCAAGTGTTATGGGATTAATGGTGCTACCACCATCAGTAATGCTACTTATGGGAATAAATACATTTTTTGTTGCTCCATTGTAATGTATTTTATTTTTGTCATATGCCGCATAACCTGTTACATACTCCATAGATGTAGGATCTGTCGTCAGTTGCACTTTCGCTTTAAAATAAATGTCTTTCACATCTTCAAACAACAGTTTAATCGCCTCATTCTTTGGATTAACGGCAGTATTGAGTAAAGCTGAATAAGCGGCAACATCAACCACTATATAATTATTGACAACAGGGCTTCCAAATAAAGAACTACCAGTTGTGTATAAACTTTTAGCATCGGTTGAACCTGCCACAAAAGCGGCAACGGTTGTATCTTTGGCAAATCCCTTAATGAAAAACATTTGCCCTGCTCGTTTATTTTGGACATACGCATAATCATCAGACTCATACTGCATGGCTATACGTCCACCCGAAGGCAGATAAATGGTATCTATATTCCACAAACCCGCTGCTTGATTGGCTAAGGTCGCATCTTGAACACTATACGGGTATTCGGTATAATTAGGATAACCCGTAGGGTGTTGCTTATAAAAGCCCCATCTATCTATCTGTGTAGGATTGTAAGCGACATCATTAGCATCTATTTTTTGTTTGTACCTAAATTGGTACGCATTGAGTTTGCCCTTACCATTTCTACCAAATGTAAAATACACCTTTTTAAGTGTTAATTTTCCTTTGTTAACCGCTGTACTATTCGCTGTTTGAGGAGAACTTGAATAGTCATATTCAAAATGTACTTTTTTAATGGGTATAGCTGCTGCCCCATTTTTAAGCAAATCAGATTTTGAATAAATCACAACAGAGTCCAGTTTAGATAAGGATTGTGGCCCTATACCTCCATTGTTATCCAATACACCATAACCATCTAATCTATTACTTGTATAATACTGAGCCACCATGTTGCGAGATTCAATGGAGTGCATATACCACACTTCTTTTTCACCATAAACATAGCTGCCTTTATCATCTAATTTATCTACCTTCATCCCTGATAAAAACCGTACTGTATCTTTCATAAAAGGAGTACGCCACTTAAAGTCATTGTATTTTCTGTTATAATTGAATTTTACAGCATTGCCCAAATCATCATCAGTGATGCCATTATTGGTCGCATCAACATAGTCATCCGATAGTACCCCCGTTAACAAATAAGAATGAGCATAAGCGGGGATATTCTGACTTTCATAAAAATTGTCTCTACCAAAGCTATTGTTTATGGTATTCTCGGTACTTGGTGAATAGCCCACAAATGCTTTATCTTCTGTTCTATTAACACTTTGATTCAATGAAAAACTGGTTTCTTCATTTTTCATATTGTAGGCAGGAATACCAAATACATATCTTGAACCATCTGTTTTTGTAATGTTTATTTCTCTAATATGATGGTCTTTGACAGATGGATTTGACGCAGCCGCAGGTGTTTGACAGCTGTTCTGACCATATGTAAGGGTATTTACCCCATATGATTTTATATCACTATCCAAAGCATAAGCCTTTTCTGCATTGGTTAGGTAACTCATAGTTGAATATCGCTTACCTCTTATCGCTTTTTTCAAGGTTGCAGAAATAATATTAGAGCCAACCTGAGCTTTATTTCTTTGAGTAATAAGCTCTCGATTTGCCATAGGTGTTAATACATTTCTCGTTAAATTGATATAAGCGGGGTCTGTACCACCTACTTTATTCAAAAATGTATTGTCATCAACTGTCTTTTCAGAAGCATCCTTAAAATATTGACTCTGATAGTCCTTATCATCATCGGTAAAAGGTATGACATTTCGGATTTGATTGTTATCAATCCATGCTGAGGACGTATTGGTTACAGTAGTAGCTTTTCCATCCCCTCCAGCACGAATGAGATTGCCAGCTCCCAATTCAATGCCTAATGTTCCACTTGAACTGGTATTGATACTGTAAGCAGAATGAAAAACCCCTAAATCATTTTTGGTTAATTTATATTGACCGCTCACACCTTGCCCTGACACTGAAAAATTATCATAGGTACCGTAACTCATTGGTAAATTTGGCATATCTTCTCTATATACCATTTGATTATCCCTATTGCAATCCATTAAATTGGTTGCTTTTTTTTGCCCTTCTACGTTATACATATATCCAAAAGCATTTTGAGCTTGATTTTTCAACCCCAATCGTTGAGTAGTACCATAACCATCTAATGTTATATTACCATTAAAGCCGAATAGTTCACCACCTAATGTTCCATGAAAAGCAAAAGAGGTATTGGTCATGGGCAAAGGATTAGTTGGAAAATAAGTAGCTCCACCTAAATCTTCGGAATATGAACCAGAAGCATTTACCCCAATTGTATTAGCTATCGAACTTTTCATAGACATCCCAAAATTGATAGCTTTAAGACCTTGGCGAGAATTAACATTGGCACTTGCAGATATACCCGCAGTCGTTTTATCTATGTTTTTTTTCAGACCTAAACTCAATCCAAAATCTATCCCATTTTGACTGTTAAAAGAAGAATTTGCCCCTATATTTAATCCCCCAATTTTATTTGCCAGTGATAGACTAACATTGTTTTTAAATTCTATACCATAGCCTTTTTTATTATTCCAAAATATACCGCCGCCGCCGCCAACACCTACTATACCAAATATTTCAAGACTAGCTCCGATACCCGCACCGATGGTTAGGTCTTCTTTGTAATTATATTTTTTGTCTATAATATCACCTTTAAAATCATCAGGTAGCCCTCTTAAATCTCGATTAACGGTACCTGGGTTCAATGACCAACCCAAACCCACCCAACTCGACTCGTCTTCAACGCGAGCATTGGAGTTATAAGACATATTAACAGGATAACCATCTATTTCAAATAGGGGTAGGTTATAATTAAAATCTCCTGTGAATAAATCAACCATATTAGTTGCTTCAATGGTCTTAAACCCCTGTACCTCTGGCTGAGTCGGTCCACTTGTCAATGCAAATGCCGCTAAGGGTTTTAATGTATCTACAATTAATGTAATGGCTAAGACTAAAGCACACTTCCGACTGTAAAAATGTTTTAATCGCATGGTTATAACCTTATTTTTTTAAACTGATTAATCTTTTCTTTATTTATAGTAAATATGTTTTTTTGCCCCGTAGAGTCTCGATAATTCATATATGCTATCTGTATGTCTTTACTTACGGAACTATCACAACTTTCTTCATCAGGTCTTTGAAATACCACATTTATTTTAAAGCGATTGGTCAAAGCTGTCATTTCGGGCTGATACAGCACACAGGGAAGGGTATCTTGTGCCATTATCATCGAGAATTGGGTTTGTCTATCTCTGATAAAATACTTTTTAGTCACTTCTTTCTCTTTATCATCTTCTATATCAATTGTGAAGTAATAATGATCACAGAACCCTGTCTTGCTCTTGTGATACGTCTCCTGAGTTATCACTCCTTGATTATCATTGAGTATCAGCAAATCCATAGGCATATAGGTCATTGTCATACTGTATGTGCCTATCTGTTTCGTGTCACTTAATTGTTTTTGATATTTTGTCCAATAAGCTCCATAATCACCCGCAGATATTTCTTTTGACTCACAGCCCATGAGTATTAATATCAGCGCACAAAGCATTATTTTAACTTTATTTTTTTTCATATATAAATCTACAATAGTAAGTTGAATTATCTTCATCAGTAACTGCCAGAATATAAGATGCATTGGTCTTTAAGAATTTAAGGGTCGAGCAATCAAAATTTATTTGATTGAATCCCAATGTTAAACTAACTTCTGGAAGAATTATATCAGTTTTATTTTTGGTATCCTCACTAATAATTTTATAGTTCAATTTTGATAAATTATATCTGTTCTCAAAAGCTATTTTTAATAGCTTTTTGGTCTTAATCGTATGCCCATCTAACCTTTGTTTTAAATAATAATAAGGCTGTTCTTCGTCTATAATGGCTATTGTGTTATTGGCTTTCCCCACTTGAAATTGCCAAATTTCTGTTGCGCCAATTTTACTTGACTGGTTGTATGCCTCTACCTGCCAACAATATTTTTTATCTTCTTCTAATGTCATTCCTCTGTAATCACTTACTTGATAATTTATATCACCATAGTTGGTTTCTTGTACAAGTGCCACGTTTTGCTGCAAAGCCTGAGCGCAAGTCTGTCCCGTTTTTTGCTCTACCAATTTCAAATTGTACTGATAAGCAATACTTAAATCAGGTATAGGTGGTATCCAAGTCAAAAGTGGGTTCACTGTTGAAATAACAGACATATTGCTCGGATTCATCAACTGAGGGGGTAGTTGTGGCTTTGAAATTATTTCTGTACAATATTCATCAGCTTTACTGCTCTTATTGACGAAAGAATAACAACATGTATATTTTCCATAAGGCAATATGCCTTGTTCTTTGAATATCAAGGCCTCTTTACTACTTATTTTATCCCCTTGCCACTCAATGTCATTACCTGTCAGCGTTTCTAAAACATCTAATTTAATAGGTTTTGAACGATATTCTATCAAACTCGCCCTTTGTTTGTCTCGCATAGTAATTTGAACATACCCTTCAACAGAGTTATTGCCTGTATTGGTCATATTGAACTGAAATAATCTTTCTGTACTAAAGATACCTTCAATAAAAGATAAGGCTTGAAAACGCACCTGACCATAACAAGGCAGTAGGCTTGTTAATAACAAAATGTATATTACTACTTGAAATTGTCTAATCGTCTTCATTGTTCTAACAATTTACTGTGTCTTTTAAAAATACCATGACATGGAGCTTGTTCCAATCCACTCATGCTTTGATGATTGCGCCTCGTCTTTTCTATGGCGATATATTACACCAATTTTTAAAGCAATGACTTTTTTAATATTGACATTAAGATTGGATACCAATCCTTTTCGCCATTCTTTATCGCCTAATCGCTTTACCATTTGTGCTCCTATTATAATTCTAAGACTTTTGTTAAATTTATATCTTACGTCAATTTGATTATAGCCTGTTTTAACTCTAAAGTTTTCATTCAATCCTAAATTAGTATTTAAAACCATACTCATTTTGTCTGTTAATGAACTCTCATGTCTGAAATTGATATACTCATTTTGATTGACCCTCAATGAATCAAAAAAATCCAATTGCTGATTCAAATTCGAAACTGAGAAAAAACTTTTTTGATTATACTTACCTATTTTATAACTGAAATTACCCGATATAGTGTAAATATTACTTATGTAATCATAGCCTTGACCATCTCTATTGGTCGGTCGTTCTGTCAATGTATTAGGTATGTATTGAAAATTCAAGCTACCTAATTTACTTATGACCCAACTCAATTCGGTCGTTGCTTGAATGATATTATAATTAGAGAGCCCAATTACTGAGGGGGTATTTAAATAGCCCTGTTTTAGCTCTGCTTTTAAATTGAGTCTATTCTTTAATAAACTTGATTTAGCTGATAGCTTAAATCCATTCCGATTGTTGATTAAAAAATCATTGCCATAGGTATTGAATCTATCACCTATATAATAATATCCTACCCCAACGCTAATTTGTGGCCTAACATGCCAGTAAAGTGTACTTGATACTCCCATATTATTTATCCAATTCTCCCCACTTTCTCCTAAGCTAATACCCGATTCATTTCGGGTATTTGATAAAGCTATTTGTGTTTCAATACTTATACTATTAGATATATTCTTTTCATAACCCATACTTAAAACCGTATTATGATTTAAAGTTGTTAAATTGTTTCCAACTGTATCTTGTGATCTATCCGCATTTAGAATACTAAAACTCACTTTACTAGAATCCCCCATAAGTTGAGAAAACTTAGCATACATGAATGTACGCCCCAATGTTGTTTTTTGAAAAGCATCTAAATATACTGGATTATCAAAATTTTGTAGCCTCGTCTTGCCATACAAAACACCCCATTCTCTTTTTCCTTTTTCATAACCGAATTGTATGCCGTTCAAGACTTTATATTTAAGTGTAAAATCACTTTCATCTACACCTATTTGACCCATTTCTAAACCTTTTATATTCATTAATAACTTCTCTTTTGAAGTTAAATACTTATTCGATAGCATTTTATCCTTTAAACTATTAACATCAGTCAGTCGCTTGATTTCTTCCTCTGCTCCCATAACTTTACCTTTGACTTGTTCTATTTTCCCCATTATCATTTTGCGCTCTTCCCATAAACTATCGTATTTTGTCTCAACGCTTTTAAGGGTCTGGTGCATTTTCATCAGTTTTTTTAAAAAAGTTATTTTATTCATAATGGAATCTCCTTCAGTTATAAACTTCTTTTTCAAAAGCTCAATTTTTTGCTCTCCTTGTTTCTGCCAATCCCCTGTTATACTATCTCGCCACGGCGTGTTTTTCCATTGTTCTATTAAGTTGCTTTTTAGAGTTGAATCCCTGATGGTTGTTGCTTTTGATTGCACTATTGAATCCAATGAACCTTTTATACCATCAAAATTTGTCTCTAAATTTTGCCTTAATACTGTTACTTTGGGATGAGTGATTAATGTATTATAAATATTAAACTGAGCATCGCTTTTTAGAATCGAAGCCTCTTTTCCCATTAAGTTTATTTTGTCTGTTAGCTTATTATAGTCAAATCTTTCTTTGAGTATTTTGTCACCAACCTTTCTCTTTAACGCTTCTTGATAGGCAGATATATCCAATCTGATATTGGCATAAGAGAAATCTGTAACCAATCTTCCTTTTTCTAAAATCGCTGAACCTTGTAATGTAAAGGGTAGTTCTCCTAATTTTAGATTAAGCGATACATTCGCATTCAAAAAGTCGTTTTGATAAGACAAACTATCTACATCAGTACTACGATAATAATTCAGATTCACATCCGTTGAGGTATATATCTGTTTTATATCTCTTAAACTCTTGCCCATTTTTTGAAATCTATCCAATATATTCAGTATTGCAATTTCCTGCTTTATAGATTTCAGTTCTGATTTAAAATCTCCTATATTAAAGAGCGTCTTTAATTCTCCTATTAATGTATCGGTATCAATTAATCCTTTTATATAATTCTCACTGTAATCTGTTGTATCCGTTTTTTGTTTCTTGTTTAGCATATCTAAAGGAGCATTATTATTTTGGGCTAAAATACTCCGTAAGGATACTGTTAAAAGCATCATAAACAACAACAAAATCCTTAGTAATAGCTTTGTACGCATTTTGTTATTTTATCAGTATTATAGTCTAATTTAGCTCTTTTGCACTTCCGTTTTGTTATTTACTTTAGTTACCTACTTTAATTTTCAATTTATCTACATCCTTTTGAAGTTGTTCTATTATAGCTTGTTGCTCTTTGATTGCTTGCATCAGAATAGGTATGAGTTCCATATAGTTAACAACTTTTAATGGTGTTGATGGATCTTCCGTTTTGGTTTCTTTTTTTTCAATAGTCTTAGTTGTTGATACAATAGGATTTCCATTTTTATCTTTTTCTAATTCATACTTTGTAACTTCTATGTTTTCTACTTTAATCCTTTGTTTGCCTGGCTGATTAAATGTTGATACCAAATCTGGAGCAACTAACTCAACCTCTTGGGCAACTAATCCAGAATGTAATTTACGATTCGGGTCGTCTCTTTCCGATTTAATATTATAGGACTTTGGTGTGAGTTTTTTTATTATTGAAAGGGCATCTTTATAGTCAGTGATGTTTTCCTTCAAAGAAATATCCGAAGTTGTTAGTAGTGCTCCATTAATTAACACTTTTCCACTAAAGACCGCTGCATATGCGTTTGGCCTACTCATTAAAGAACTATCAATTACACTATAAATGCCGTAAAGGTTTCCTGGTAAAAAAGATCCCAAAGTAGTATTGACTCCAACATCAGGTAATATTTCTGTTCTTAATCCATAAACATTACTGGGAGAGGTCTGTGTAATTTTCATTAAATTAAACACTCCATAACCATTTGAAGAATTTCCTCCATAAATAGCCATATCATTATACAGACCAATGGTTTTCTGCAAAAAACCATTTAAAGTAGTAGCATTTGTAGCATCAGATTTTTTAAAAATATTTTTTACACCCGCCGCTTCATAGTCATAGGTATTACCTGGCGCATAGTTGTCATTCGATTTCAATACATTATAAACACCATAATTACTCTTATTTCCGCTCATCTCAAAATCATTGTATAGGCCCTGAACAACTCCATATGTATTTACTTGCTGCCTCTGATCTATGTAATTGCGAAACAATTTTATATCCCCAGAATTTGGAACTCTTACCGAATTATAAACGCCATTTAATTGATTACTTATCGTGTCCATTTTGTTCAACATACCTGTAGTTTGCGAAGGTGAAGTAGCCGAAGGATTAGGCTTCTCTGTAACATAATTATATATTGAATTAATAAACTGCCCATATCTTGTAATCATTTCATTTTGCAAAGCTACTCTCACCCAAGGGTTACCAGCAGACTGTTCTTGATAAGGCAATATTGATGTATTTTGAATGTTATAAAATCCGTATATATATCTATTCCCAGACGGCACATCTGTAACAATGTTTTTAAGTGTTAATCCAAATTGCTTATTGTAAGCATCTACACTTAATTTCCCGTCATCAAATGAGCTAAACTTTGTGGTATCTCCTATCACTGCATTCAAATTTGGCTTGACAACTATCTGCGCCTTCATTACGAAAGGCAGTAGCCCCAAAATGATAATTATTCTAATTTTTATATTTTTACTCGTTAAAAAAGGCATAGCTAAAAGATTTTTTGAATTATTAAAAAAGTATTTTAATTATGATAAATATTTAGATATTTATTTATTGTACAGCATAACGATTATACTAGAGCTTATAAAAACTCTTAACAAAAATCTATGACTCCATGCAATTTTGTATTTAACAAACAAAGAAATAACACTAATTTTCGTTCAAAAAAACATTGAGCGAATAGTAATTTCTAATAATCAAAACAAATAGTTGCCAGTTATTCTCGCTATTAAACTTTGTTTTAAAACCAAAGCCTATTTTGGATTTTTCTAATAGGTTATAGTGGTTCAAAACAAGTGATTTTTTGATTTTTGTTTTAAAAATCACCCTTTCGACTAAAATGTACCTACAAAAAGCATAGCCATATTAAAATAAAGTTTAATAGCGAGAATTGCTGAATAGTTGCTGTTTAAATCGGTATTAATCGTCTTTATTAAAAGTTCGATTACCTTGAATTTGGAATTGTTTCTTTTTTAATAGATTATTCATTGTATCCGCATTGTTTTTTTATGAAAAAAGTTGAACAAAAATCTTAACTTGTCTCCTAAAACCCCGTAAGATTTGTCTCAATAACAGACAGGAATGCAAATAAAACTAATAAAGCCACCATGATTTAATAATTTAGATTTTGAAAAATATTTTATATGTATATTAAAGAATAAGACAAAAATAGGCGAGACAGAAGACACAAAAAATGACAGCATACAGGCGTATCTTGCAGATGTTTTTCAATATTTTTTTAATATTATTCACTATAACTTGTTGATTATCAAATATTTATGTTTATTTGCTTTTAATTTATATTTTTGAGACCAATTAAAATATTTGGAAAATGGAAAATCTCGTCGCAATCGTGGAAGTTTTAAGCAGATATAAAGTAGCGGAAATTGATGTAATCGCTAACCCAAATAGTAATAGCAGAGATACAGAGTTTTACCGACTAATCGAGTGTGGAAAAATAAAAACAGATAATGAAGCAGAAGCCTATTTCTATGGAAAAGATGATAAGGAAGCTAATGGGGACAAAAGCAATAAAAATTATTACTCATTTAAAAGCCGTTTCAAAGACAGACTTTTAAACACTCTATACTTTATTGATAGAGAAAATAAGCTATTAAATGATTTCCAGAAAACATACTATTCAACTCAACATGAATGGGGGGCTATAAATATATTATATCGTCGAAATATAATTCACACAGCTAATCATCTGGCCGATCATTTACTAAGTACTTGTATAAAATATGAGTTCACCGATTTATGCGTACTAGTATTAGACAAATTAAAATCTAATACTGCCTTTCAAACAGGCAATAGAAAAAAATATAAAAGTTACAGAGAAAAATTCTGGCATTATAAAGAAATATGGAACGAAGAACACATCGCACAAGAATGTTTTGAAGACATAAAAATTAAATATGTTAAATTTTTGTCTTTTAGACCAAAAAATAGTGCTAAGGCTAATGAGTATCTAACAAAATTAGATGCTCTAAGAAAAAACAATAACAGTTTTACATTCTTTGTATATTATTTCGCCGTTAAGGAAGCTGTGTTTTCTATTCAGCATAATTGGGAATATGCATTAAAAACTTGTGATGAAGCCATACTTTATTTTACCAATAAACCATTTGAGGTAAAATCATACATCGCAGCTTTTAACACACAAAAAGTCGTTGCATTATTAATGCTTAAAAAATACGATGATTGTAAAAAAGCCCTTGATGATGTTTTAAAGTTACAAGAAGAAGGTAATATGAGTTGGTTTAAGACTATGGAAACAAAAATTTTATTGTCATTTCATACTCAAAATTACACAGATGCGTATAACACCTATATATATGTAAAATCCATAAAGGAGTTTAAAAATTTAAAAGGGCAAGACATTGAAATATGGCTACTTTTTGAAGTATATCTCAATTTTGTTATTTCACTAAACAAAATACCTAATTTGGATAAAAAACAGTTAACGCCTTTTTCATTAGGAAGCTTTTTGAATAAAATTCCAACATTTGAAAATGACAAAAGAGGAATGAATATTAGTGTACTAATAGCAAAAATATGTTTAATTTTAGCAAGAAAAGATTATGAAAAATTAAAAAAATATACAGAAGGAATTGAAAAATATTTGGTTCGCAATGTACCCAAAAGAGACAATACAAGTTACAGAACAAATCTTTTTATAAAAGCGTTACTCGAGATTCCAAAAGCAAGTTATAATAGAATAACACTAATGAGACGATTGGAAAAGACTATGACAGATTTATCTAAAGTATCTACTAACATCGTAGAGACTGGATACAAAATCGAAATTATTCCTTATGAAATTATATGGGCAGAAATTCTATGTACCTTTAAAAAATGATTCATTGTGACTTGCACTCTCGAATGTTCAATTTGCTTTTGAACTCACATTGACTCAACTTTATGTTTTAGTGATCATAAGTACGGTTATGATTAAAATTAGGACAATTTAATTTACTTAATCGCAAAAGCTATTACGGGAAAAACTCGGTGATGACATTAGAATCATCGCCGAGTTTTTCTCGCAATAACCCATCAATACTTCATTGTCCTTTTCTCACTCACACGATTCTCTTTTTTTTGTAACACCTCATTATAATCCTTCATTGTTATGTCTTTCGGTTTGGCAACGTAAAGCGTCATTTTAGCTCCCGTCAATTCAGACAGACGATTAAGCGAAAACTCCGCCATCGGCATTTTAATTTCAGTCTCTTTGTGTTTAATCACAAACTCCTCCCCCACCCGCTTCATATCCATCACCAATTTAGGGTTCAGTTTTTTCTCAACCACAAAGTCGTACACGTGTCCGTTTACGTCATTATCAAACCCGCTATAATATTTCGCTTGTGGAAATGTATTGAGAACCGTGTCAATCTGTTTTGGGGCTACACCACCGCCAAAACTGATAAAAGCAGCATTGTCAAAATCGAATTTATCTTTGAAAAGTTGGTAAAAACTCATCGCATCAATGGCGGATTCAAATAGGAATACTTGCTGGGTTAGTCCATTGGCGGCGGCAAAATTAGCCATCCATACGCCCGATTCTTTGTTTGAATTACGGGCGTGTCCTTTGAAGTTGTGATTCCTTAATTCGTATCCAACAACTTCATTTTTTTCATTCTTATATGAAAATCCAATGTTATAGTGAGCGTGGGCATTGTCTTTTACAATGGTAATGTGTTTTTTGAACTTATCCAATGTCAGAACTGAAAGACCCCTTGAAATAAAATATGGATAGTATGGGGCATCAAATACTTTAAGTTGAAAGTCTTTACTTTTGAACGGTTGTTTTTCAATTAGTTTAGGCAGATTGGATGGATTGAATGACGTATTTTGACCCATTGGAATAGGGTCAATCGCTTTGAACTGTCTCAAAACTTGATTGACCCCATCCATATCTTTTTGATAGGCGATTCCATTAAATTGACTCAATCGGTTTTTGATAAAATCAATTACTGACCCTTTATCACTACTCGCATCCCGATTGAAATACATTTGAATACCGTTTTCATGCGGATGGGTCACAATAATTTTATCCCCGTTGGGATGTTCATATTGCGGTTTAATTTGACCTTTTGCTTTGTTATAGGCATAACCGAGGTGTTCAGCTACTTGAATGATACTCAAGTTCTGACGGGCAGTTTGAAAACTCATCGTCTTACACGTTTGATTGATTAATTTTGAAAAATTACATTCTTCTTTTGACCGTTGGTTTTTGCTCTATTTTTTGCTCCTTGTTTAGATTCAATTTTTGTTCAATGGCTTTCACTTTAAAGCCAGAACGCTGATTCAAATCCAATTTTACCGTAAGACTCGTTTCCCCTTTTTCGGCGGTTGCTGCTTTTATTAGTTCAATGGGTTGTCCTTGCCTCAAAGCATTTTTTTGGTCAAGGCTTAATTGCACATCGTTGATAAAATCGGGTACTATCAATTTGCTTTGTTGGATGCTCAATACTTGGTTGGTTTGCTTATCCAACTGCATCAACTGAATTTCTCCTTGTTGTTTCATCTTGACTATTTCACCCGCTTGAAGTAGAGCTTTCGTTCTTTCAGACAAGTCTAAGTCCTGCCCAATTTCCCGTTCTACTTTATGCACCATCAACGAAACGGTGTTATCGGCGTTGCGTCTCAACGAGAATCGTCCATCCACATCAAGGGTCATCCCGTCTTTTTGATATTGCAAATTGATGACTTCCGTCTTTTGTCCGTTCAGCATTTTTTGCATGTCTTCGTACCCAAACGTGGCATTTTGCTCTTTTTTAGAAACACCATACGTTTCTAATTGCTTACTCGGAAATTCTTTGATTGAAAATCTATTTTGTTTCATTACGCTCATTAGAATGGATTTTGTTTGATTGATGAAGAATTTGTTAAAGGATTTGTTAAAGAATTATTTAAAGGATTTGTTAAAAGAGTGGGTACTTGTTTTATTGATTGACTTTGAAGGGCATTTTTTACAAGTTGGGCAATATCGTTGTATATGTTGTTAAAATTATTGGTTAGCATCACGTCTTTTTGCCCATTAAAATTATAGAATATGGGCATGTCAAGGTATTCAGCTTCTTCTTTTTGAATGGCCGCTAAATCCAACTCTACCTAACAATTGTAGGTATTCTGAACATTATGCTCCACCTCCATTGCTATTTTAGCCACCAATTCACCCGTTCTCAAATCCGCAATTTTCGCACTCGGAATCAAATAATCCATGTTTTCGTTTTGAGAAATCGTGGTATTGTTTCGATTGATACTCACGCTTTCTTTCACTTGTTTGACTTTGCCAAACAGCTTTTCTAACCAATCAAGCGTCTCTTTGTTTCTCACCGAACCACTAATGATATTACCACAAATGGCGCAAATTGTCTCTGCCGTTTCTTTGCCATATTGCTGTTTGAGTTGGGGTAGTTCTTGCAGTCCCAACAGCGTGGATACTTGGTTGCTTCTTGCCGTTGCCATCAGGTTTTCCAATTTGTGGAAATAGAGTGTGGGAGCTTCGTCAATAATCAATGAACACGGAAAATTGCCTTTGGTATTGATGAGTCTCACCAATCGGGTTAATACCAAGGTGTTGCTTGCGCTGTTCACGTTCTGCGTTTGTGGATTATTGGCTATCACCAAATAGGCGGGTTTTTCTCGGTCGGTGATTTTCAAATCTACGTCATCGCCACTAAATACCCAAAATGACTCTTTGGTCGCAAGTCTTGATATTTGAATTTTCAACGTGCCAATTTGACCTTCTAATTGCTCAAATGCTTTGTTGTCATAAGCCGTTTTGAACGGTGATAGCAAACTCCTTAATTCGTTTTCAGTAAACAAGACCTTAAAAATATTGTCATAGCTTTGATTCAAAAATGCCATGATGTGCGGGAAGGTAGAGTATTTACCGCCTTCGTATTTCGCAAAAAAGTAAATGGCGGATGCCAAAAAATTAATCGCCGATTGACTGAAAAACTGGTCTGCGCCGTGGCTGGCACCGCCTTTTTTCAAGGCTTCGATTAATGCTTCTGCCGTCTCTTGGGCATCGGCAAGGGTTTGGATATACTCCGCTTTTATCGGATTTACCCGTCCACTCCTTTCTACATCGCTTAAATTGATGACGTGAAATTGGGTGTAATCGGGTATTATCTTTGCCTTTATATTTTGGGTATAATTGTAATAAACCGTCCTTGCTAAATCGGGAAATTTGAAATCATACACGGCAAGCATAAACCCTTTTCTGGAGTGCTGACGGATGTATTCGTTCACTACACTAAATGATTTACCAGAGCCTGGCGTTCCAAGCAAAAGTGTTCCCCTAAACGGATTCACAATGTTAAGATAACCTTTATTGAACTTTCCCCTATAGTAGAATTTCATCGGTAAATTGACGGATTGGGGTGTTTCAATTTTCTGCTCGGTTTGCTCAAAAGATTCGTTTTCTACGTTGAATCTATCCTTCATCAATCGTGATTTGATGTGTTTGGATATATTGTCCGCTCCCACTTGAATCAGAATTGCGCCCAATAGTGACAGCATAATATAGCCGCATTGAAAGATTGTTAGGCTCAAAAACAGTTTTGTTTTGCCGTTGAATAACAGTAGATAAACGCTTCCGAAGAATAAAATCCCTCCAATACTGAGGGGGCCTATGACTTGGCGTTTTGTACTCCACTCCAAATTTTTTTTCGCTTTTGTTCCTATTGCGACTATCGCTATGAGCATCAGCGTAAAGCCTTTACTCAAAAAGATGTTTTGGTACAACCCAAACTTTCTAAATTTGAGTAAAACTAAATACACGTTTTTATGCAGTTCCATTTTATCCCCAAAGTAAACAAAGGCTTCTATGAGGATGGTTACGTAGATCATCCCTTGCAAAAAGGTGTAGAGGTTTTTGAGTTCTTTGCTTTCTTCCATAATTTAATAATTGTTCTATTTTGATTCTATGCTTTGAGCATTTGATAAAAAGCGTTACTTTTGTAAATAGTAGGTCTTAAAAAAATAATTTACACATGACAGAGCAAGCGGAATTACTCAATCGCATCACCATAGATAACGATATTTGTCACGGCAAACCCACTATTCGTAACTCTCGAATTATGGTAAAAACTGTTTTAGAGTTGCTTTCATCGGGTATGACGTATCAAGAAATTCTTGATGATTATCCCAAATTAGAACACGCTGACATATTATCTTGTCTTTTATTTGCCACTCGTTTGGTTGATTTCCGTTCTGTTAATCTTCAAGCTGCATGAAGTTTCTGGTTGATGAACAACTCCCGTTTCAATTAGCCTCGTGGTTAAAATCCAACGGCTATGATGCCATTCATGCCAGCGATTTACCCCACGTATTAGGAAGGTTAACCGATACCACTATTTGTCAAATTGCTGATGCTCAAAAACGGATTGTCATCACCAAAGATGAGGATTTTTGGAAGACCTATTTATTGATGCAACAACCCGAAAAGCTCATTTATATCACTACTGGTAACATCAAAAATGCCGATTTAATCGACCTTTTTAGACCAAATCTGTTAAAACTCCTTGAACTCATCAGTGAAAACAATGTCATAGAATTCAATAGAAACGGGTTTATTGTTCATTTTTGACTTTGTTTCCTTATCAAAGTGTCTCCGCCGTCAAAATATCCTTATACTTTATCTTCAACACCTCTGCCCTACCACTCACCTGCTTTTCCGCCAATTCAATCGTCAAAATCTTATCGTTTGGAAACGTGAATTTATCAAACACAAAGACGTTGCGATACGATTTTGTAAAGTCCGTACCGTGGTTGTATTGATACTTTGGGGTCGTTTCTATTTGCTGAAAATTGGTGGCTTTACTCATTTTTTCGTCTTCAATTTTGAAGCGGATTTGGTCAATCGCAAAGGCAATATTTGAATGGTTTTGGATGGTAATGTCAGAGAAATAATGGTCGTTTACCACATAGACATTGTTCAACATCAGCGTGATTTTATTCTTTTCGATGGTGCGTTTGTGCTTTGATTCTTTCTTTAAAATCGTTTCGCTCAATGACCGCATTTCCTTTTCTGACAGCTTCACGTCGGGGTGTTGGAAGGCTTGAGCCTCTTTGACCGTGTATTGTTTGCAAGCCTTTTGAATATCTCGGGTATAGACCATTTCAAACTGCATCATTTGTCGCTCGGTGGCGATGGTCACGTAACCCAATATGCCCGTTGTATCCGTTAATGGCTTGATTCGCAACACATTCTTTATTGGAATATCGCCCACTACGGAGGGGTTTGATATGTCGGAATATTTCACAGCATCTTCCATAATGAAGTGGGTGGATACGTTTTTATTGACGTAAATTTGTTCAATAACTGTTGTGTTTTCAACTGTTTTTTGAACCAATGAATCACTCATTAAGCTCATTTGAGCCATGACCCCCTCAGTATTTATGCTCAAAATTATGATTGCGATACTTTTTAAACTATTTAAACCCTTTAAGATGTTCATTTTTTTGTTTGTTTTAGATTATTTATGATGTGAAATTATTGCTTTTCTTTCTCCTAAAATTGATATAATAACAGAATACTATCCCGCTTTTATATCTTGCCTATTTTGAATTAACCAAAAATATTTGGGTGTTATACTTCAATACCGCCTTGCGTTTTCGGATGGCATCCGACATGGCACGAGTCGTTGTTTTATAAATATCTTGGGCGGCGGTGTACGCCATTTGAGTTGCATTAAGCGCATTGTTATCCGAGAATTGCATGTTTTGACCGCCTACCGTTTGTGCGCTCGCTTCCTTTGCAATTTCTCTAAAAAGGCTTTCGGGGATGTATAATCCTTTCATTCCATCTTGGTCAAAAACATCGAGTTTGACGTTCAATATCTCGTTGTTGTAGGCAATATTGGTGATGGTAAGTAGGACTCTTTGGGTCTTAAATCCACTAATAATACCATACAAATATGTTCCTCGTTCCAACGTTTTTCCTTCAAATTGAATGTCGTCCAATAGGCGAATTCGTACTCTTGAACCGTCATATACTTTCAAGCCTTCGTCTAAAATGGCTTTGATAAAACTGTTGCTTTTTGATAATCCGACGGTGTTAAAAAAGCGGCTATTGTCATTTTCGGTTTTGCTGACTTCGATGATTCTCTCTGTATTCATCGCTGATTTTGCCGTTGATTTGACGAGTGGTTTTGCTCTTTCGCCTTCGCTTAATGCGTCCGATAATTCTCCTTTGTCGGTTAGGTTCATTGAACCAATTTGTGTTTTTTCGTTCCGTTTATCTTTGCGTTTATTGGTCATCGAATCAATGACCGCCATTTGCGCCCGAAACAACGCCATGTTGTCCTCGTGTGGATTGGTTTGTCTGCTTTCTCTACCCTCTTTGGGTTGTTCTCGGTCGTAAGAATTGTTCAAACTATTCATACTATTCAAATGACTTTCGTAATTGGCATAGCCTTTATTGATTTCGGTGTTATCCACTCGGTTTGTTTGTGAACCTTGGGTAGCAAATTTAGGGCTGTATCCCAAACCGTTTGAAGGGCTATTCGACGCTGTATTTTTGAATAAACTGTAATTGGACTGGGCTTGATTCGGGTTGTTACCTATCAAACGACTACCATTCCCTTTGGAAATCATGTCCATTTCTGACATTGAATAAAGGTTCTTATCGTCAAGTTCCATGGACTTTTCGCTGCCACTACCCAAGCCTTCCAAATCTTGAATGGCTGAAAAATCTTCCTTCTTATCGTAGGCATCAAAGAGGGCATCAAACTTGTTTTTTGTTTGTGATTTCTCTAAATCGGGGTCTTGAAGTTCCATATTCATTTGGTTCGATACCCCTAATAATGGGGTCGCCGCTTTCAAATCTGTTTTGAAAATAAAGGGACATAGCCCATTTATCAACATCAAAAAAGGAAAGACCACCATCGGAATCATGAACTTTGGGTTCTTCATCAAGACCTTAAAATCTATTTTTTTTAGTTTTTCTAACATGTTTTTTTCGATTTAATTCCAAAATATTTGGAGTGTGTGTTTAGTAATAATTGGTTGATAATAGGCTAATAATAGGTTTATAATCCTTGTTTTTATGCTTATTTTATCACCTTTTCAGTAGGTGGCGCATCGTGCTATCAATCATCTGCAATTGATTTTTATCCTCCATTGTCAAGCTGTTTTTTTTCATTATCGCATTGGCTTGTTGATAGAGGGCCTGAACATTCGCCGCTTGATTGTATCGGATTTTGGTCGCTTCTTCTACCTTGCTTTGCGTCTGTTTCAGCTTGTCCACTATCGGTATTATCGGTTTTTCTTTGTACCGCAATACGCTCACGGAACTGAATATGAGGTTGATAAATACCGCTACCAACATCGCTATAACAAGGTTTTTTTTGTGGTTTTCTATCCAATTCAATATAGCGTTTATGCTATTTTCTGACATAAATTTTGTTATAATGCTCATTGTTTTATCGTTTTATCGTCTTGCGATTCCGTAATTTCGTGTGTTTCACGCAATACGCCCTACGCAATACGCAATACCTTTGTTAAAAATTCCGTTTTGCTTTGTACTCTAAATCTTTGTTCTGAACCGTTTTCCAATCCGTGATGATGAGTCCGTGAGGATTGTTTTCCGTCCGTGGCACGTCTCGCAGCGACCCCTCCGTAATGATGGCTCTTTTGAGGATTGAGGTCTCTCGCTCAATGCGCTGGGTGCCATAAAAGGTGAATTTGTACCCTTCTTCGTCCGTCTTTATCGAGTCCGTTTTGATGCTTAATGAGGCAGAACTCGATAAAATCTGATTGAAATACCCCTTCTCTTTCAAGGTATTGTACTGCTTCAAACCCGATTCATCCACCAAATACATCGCTTTATTCATCGAGTTTTGGATGAACTCATCATCGGGTGGCAGGGTAAAAAACAGGGTGTGAAAGGTGTAAACATGGCTCTTTATTTCTACCGACCGATTTACCGACATATCTGTTTGCTTCACTAAAATCGGCGTTTGGCTGTCGAGGACATATATCTTTTGTCGCTCTTTTTGAATCAAACTGAACGCATAAAACAGTACCAATACGACCATTATAATGCTCGTTACAAGGCTGCCGATGCTCACAATGAGCGATAATTTGAACTTCTTTTCTATGCTGGCTATCATTTTCTAACGGATAATTTATAGTGATATTAATGGATAATTTTGCTTGAAATACTGAGGGGGTCAACCCCATTAGTGTACCTATTTAATCCGTTTAAACTGTCATGGCTTTTGCGCCTGCGCCTAATGCTGATACCGATTGTTGCATCACACCACCCGCCGTACGCATCGCATTGGTTGCGCCTGATGTACTCACTATCCATGTTGAAATACTTGGAATGGTCAACATCCCGATAGCTGCCACGAGAATTGCGGCTATGAAACTGCCCATCGAACCACTTGATGTCGCTACGTACATCACAAAAGCGTCGGGGTTGTCTTTCACTTGATTCAAAGCGGCGAGTTCTTGCATGATACCCAACCGCACCACTTCGATTGCCATGTTTAAAACCAAATAAGCGATTACAGAGTAAAGGCTCACGCTGATAAAGCGGGCGATCCAATTCAAATACGCATCCCGAAAGCCTGGGAGGATTGAAAAAGAAAAGGCTATTGGTCCTAAAATGATGAGTATTGCCCCAAAAATCGCTTGTAAGAAAAACACGACATACGTACACACTTGAAAAAATGTCACCGCTATATACTCAATCAATTGATGTCCCACAAAACGCATTTTTGATACCACGATGAGATAATATCCTTTGATGTTGTTCCAAAGCGTGTCTAAACTTTCACCCAATCCGAAGAAATCTCCCGTCTCGGTATTGTTTACCTGTTGAGCGGCTCGCTCGGTATCGGCACTTGTTTCGACTAATTTCTGTCCTATTTCATCAATCAAAGCGTAACGTTGGCGGCTCTCCTCTTCAAGTCTTTGCATACTTTTATAAAATGCACTCCGCTCGGCTTGGGTTAAAAATTCGGCGGGGGTTTTGATGATGTCCACAAAACTGCCCCAAAACATGACTACCAATGACAAGGCGAAAGGGCGTAGGAGTGGCATCACTTCTAATTTTTTATCCCCCACCATCATCTTGTAGGATTCCATGGCGAAGTATAAAAACATGAATAAGGCGCACAGCATTTGTGCGAAAGCCACGTATCGCTCGTGGCGCAAACTCATGGTGTCATACAATCCTTCAATGAGGTTTAGGATGTCTTGATCCAAAAGCATGTCTATTAAGAAAATTGGTTTCATCGTTTATTTTATTTTTTGACTTCTTTAATCTGTTGTGAAAAAGTTGATTTTTTTATGTTTGGTAGTTTATCATTTATGCTTTTGTTTACACCGTACTTTTGTCCCTTTTGCTTTAATACTCTATCTTTTTCTATCTTTTTCTATCTTTTTTCTGTCCCAATTCTGCTACACTTATACTCTTAGCGTTTAACCGATTGAAAAGCAATGATGATTCTACTTGATACAACTATCAATTTGCGGAACGCTTCGGCTTCACTTTGATACCCTAATTGCCTATCAGCATTCGTTAAATCAGATTTTTGGAGTGCTTTAATCCGTCCTTCGATTCTCTGATTTTCATTGCTGATTTCTTTTATCATGGCGGCATACACACCTATTTTTTGTGCCTTACTTAGATTGTTTGCCACTTTGTTTCTCAATTCATTCAGTTCAGGCTTAATCATCAAATAGGCGTAATCCAGTTCCATGTCGGCGAGGATAAACAGCTTGTCTTGCGCTATGGCATCCACGTACTCCTTCTCTTTGTCGGTGCGCTCTTTGTTCCCTCTTACCGCTAAAACGGTGGGCAGGAGTTGCAGTAAATTTCGGCGGTCTTCGTCTCGGTATTCATCCGATTGGAACAGTTCAATGAGCCAGTAAAACCAACTCGGCGTGTGTCCATCCCATTCACTCCACCAAACTTCCCGCTGCAATTGGTTGTTTCTATTTTCATCTTCAATCTCGGTTTGTGCCTGTAATGGCGTAAATACTGCGGGGTTCATTACAAAAAATGGGAGTGCTATTATAATGCTATTATAAGGTGTCTGTTTTTCATGTCTTGTTATCCATTAAAAATTATCCGTTACCCATTAAAAATTAGTTCTTCAATTCTTCTTCAATTCTTCTTAAATTCCTCCAATATCTGCTTTACTAATTTGGCATTTCTTTGATAGCGGAAGCCTAAAAAGTTCATGTTATTCAAAAAGCCGTTCATGGAAACGTACCGCATTTGGCGCACGATGCTATAAGCCATGCCTCGCATGATGCGAAGCTCGTCCACCACGTGATGGATGATGCGAATGCGCTGTTCGTTGTTCATCAAATTTGCATCCGTTGCGGTTGTGGCAACGATGATATAGTTGAGTAAATCTGCTCCTTTGCTCAATAACGCTACTTCGGCACGGGCGGCAACGACCAATAGTTCTGGTTTTTGCTTCGCCAATCTTCCCATTTCACTTTGGTACTTTCCAATTTCACTCGATATTTCGTAGGCGTATCCGATGTCTTTTACATTCTGTATGACAATAGTCGCACTTTTGAGTGACTTGTAAACCTTCTCTTCAATCGCTCGGATTTGCTCCATTTTTAAGGCTATCACCGACTGCGCCGTGGCGATTTTCGTCTCATTTGTCTTGATGTCCTTTAACTGGGAGTTCTGTTCCAAGTGGTTCACAATCATCGTCGTTTGGACGATGGGATCCCATACGATTGCTTGCGCTTTTAGACTTGAAGTGGTCAAAATACTGATGAGTGCTGTCATCACCATGACGCTCTGCGTCAGGGGGGTCGTTGTTATAAGTAATATAAATAGGTTTTTATTCATGGCTTTTTACTCTTTTTTAATGCTTTTTAATGCTTCACTGCGTTATAGTGCGGTTTAGTGTGATAAAATAGATTTGTGCCTGATAGTATTAATAAGATTGATAAATTCGGACAGCTTTTTATTCGATTTTTGAAACTCCGAAACGAAACAGTCTAAGCCCGTTCTGTAATCTTTGTCAAATCCCCCATAATGCTCGACGTAATATTGCACCGCTTCTTTCTCGCTGCGCTCCGTGGTGTAGGTTAGGTATTCGTGCAGCGATACTTCAACCCCGTACACCTCCCCTACTCCACCCCGTTTGATATACACTTCCTTGAACCGTCCTCGATTCTCCTTGTTCGGGAGGTTGTTTATCGTAAAGATTTTCTTTTGTTCCACTTCATTCAATGATAGCAATGCGGCTATTTCCGTGTAGCTGTCTTTGAATTTTGTTTGGTCTAAAAGGCATATCGTATCCGAATTGTTGATGATGGAATTTTTTACAATTTCGTTGCCAATAATGTCATCGAGTTCTTGGGTCACTACCACCGCTTCCCCTCGGAACTTGCGCACGGTTTTGTAGAGATAAAGGATGTATCCCGCCATCATCGGGCTGGCAATTGCCTTCCACGCTTCCTCAATTATCAAGGCTTTTCGGTTGGACTTATGCCGCATTTTTTGTAGAAATACATCCATAATAATCAAGGTTGTAATCGGAAAAAGTACCTTGTGTTCTTTGATGGCATCTATTTCAAACACGATAAAACTTTCGTCAAATAGGCTTTGGTCTATGTCGTCGTTTAGGATGGCAGCGTACTCGCCCCCTTCGTAAAACTTCTTCAAGATGAATTGAAATTCGTTCAAATCGTAGCTGATGCGTTCTTTTTCGATGATGGCTTCGATGTGCGTCATGGAAAACTCATAGAAGGTATTGAAACTTAATAGACTACGGTCTTTTTGAAAATACACCTTATAGTACGCTTGAATCGTACTCATCAATACGCTGTCTTCGACTTGGTTTAAAAAGCCGTCTGCCCCTTTCCAAAGCAGCCCAATCAATGATTTTAGAAACTCTCTTTTTTCTTCGTTGTATTCGTTTTCGCCAATCCGAAACGGGTTCATCGTGATGGGTTTTTGCTCGCTGTACGTGATGTATTTGCCCCCGTAATAACTGCATAGTCCCGAATAGGAATGTCCTGTATCCACCAATACCACATCCGTATCTTGGGCGTAATATTGTCTCACGAGGTGGTTCATAAAAAATGATTTGCCGCTTCCCGATGGCCTAACACAAATTTATTGCGGTTGTTGATACGTCCCGTTTCCATTGGCAAATCGGACGTGTCAATACTGAGGGGTATCCCTTGACGGTCGCAAAAACGGATTTGAAAGTTTGATTTCTCGTCCGTGGGTAGTCGCTCTTTGAACATAAAACAGATACTCGCATCTGATGTCGTTAGAAATTTATCGTATTCTTTCAGTTCGCCGCTGTTGCCGATAAAGCCTGTTCTGAATAATTCCAATTGGTTATAGGCGTTTTTGCTGATAAAAATACCTAATTCAAACAAGCTACTTTCGACATAATTTGCCGCTTTGTTGACTTCTGTTTCGTCCGAACATGCCACAATTAAGTTATAGTGACCATAAACCAATAGCTGATTGTCCCTTGCGATGTTCTCAAAACACTTTTCAATGTCTTCCACCGCTATTTGGTTGGCGGGGTCGGGCATGGAGCTATGGCGTTTCTTTTTTTGTTCCAATTTATTAAACTCTCCTCGTTGGTCGGGTATGCTGATTATTTGATTGAATACCAAGGTGTCGCACGGCACATTGTGCAAACTTTGCATAAAATCCGTGGGAAACAAAAAACCAAAATTCAACTCTCGATACGGTTTGATTTGGCTCGGTACGTTCACTTCGTCTATGTCAATCAACGTGATGCTTTTTACCTTTTTTGACCCAATTGAGACGTATTCATCCCCCGCTTTGATGTTGTCAAATCCGATGACTTCATCGGA
>JAYTMW010000491.1:0-5925 GCA_043728105.1 Saprospiraceae bacterium
TTTTCAACGAGAATCTATTAGAAAACTAAAAAATAGTCACTGGACAATGCGTTTTGAAGGCATCACAGAATTGACGCTCATGGAAAGTCGCAGCATCGAAGGCACTTTTATGAAAATGACCAAAGACAAACATTCTTTGGTGCGCATTTCAGCCATAAAAGCTCTAATACTGAGGGGTGCCAAATGGGAAAGAGCTTTGTTGCGTTTCGATTATCCTTTGACACCTTGGGACATGTATCAAATTTGTGAAGCCCTTAGCAAACGTCAGGTCATTCAATTACCCGACTTTTCGCCTTTGCTCAAATCTGTTAATTTGACCGTGATTCACTTCACCCTTTTGATGATAAAACATTTTCACTCTTTGGATGCGGTGCAAAATGTTAAGCCGTTTTTGAGTCACCCAAACGAGAAAATTGCGAAGGCAGCTAAGGATGTAATGGAGCAATTTGGTTTAGATCAAGACATGTTGGAACAAGAGATTTTTAGTGGTGTTTTGGCGTAGTGTAGCGGCAGTTTCAACCGCCGAATGTACTTGCCGTATGCCGTATTTTTTTAAAAAAGGTTTTAAGAAAAACGAAGAGGTAGGTCTCCGTTCATTGGTCTTGACCACTCGAATAATATACCAAAGCGAAAGTGGTTTTGGGATTTTTTATTTAAGGTCTCAATTGCCTCCATCTTCAGATGGGGAAAAAGAACAGGAAAATTAATCATTCCGATCCTCCATCTGAAGATGAAGGCAATTGAGACAAGAAATAGAAAATCCCAAAACCAATTTCAGATGAGTATATTATCAAAATAAACGGTTTTCTTATAAAAATTTAAGGTGCAGCGCACCGTGATATTTGTCATGCCTTTGGTTTGATGGCGCAAAATGCGCTCATAGCAGAAAAGGTAAGTTCGTGTTCCAAAGGTGCAGCGCACCGTAATATTTGTAGCAATTGCCAAAAAATATTTCACAAGGTTCAGCGTATCGAAACCCATAATTGAGAATAAAGTTACGGTGCGCTGCATCTATCAAAATTTGACCATGTTATTTTACTCGTTATACACGCATCAAAATTCAACAAAAGGCCAAAAATACTGAGGGGCCTCTTCGCCAAATTTTAAAAGATAAGTTAGAAGATGAACGAGAGAAATTACCTCTTCGTTTTTCTTAAAACCTTTAAAAAAAATATTCAATAAGTTACACGTGCAAGCTGCATTACGCATTACACAATACGCATTACGCACCACTCAATACGCAATACGCCCATGATAGATTGGTTAATAGACAATGCCGCATTTTATTTTGTGCAGCTTTCGGAGTTGCTCATTTTCTTTTATGCGTGCATGATTTTCACGGCATACATTGTCACGAGTTTTATCTCCAACAACGCTGTGATGAAGTATAAAGAACTGACCGAAAAATTGGATTTTGATGGTTTGTTGTCGTCGCCGCTTGCGCCTTCGATTTCGATTGTTGCGCCCGCCTATAACGAAACGCTGTCTATTGTTGATAATATTCGCTCATTGTTGTCCATGCGATATGCTAATTTTACGCTCATTGTGGTCAACGACGGCAGCAAAGATGATACACTTCAACGGGGCATTGATGCCTACGATTTGGAGTTGATTGACTACGAATATGACATGAAAATTGACACCAAACCCGTGCGAGGCGTGTATAAATCACGCAATCCTGCTTTTGGGAAATTGATTTTTGTGGATAAAGTGAACGGAGGCAAAGCGGATGCCATTAACGTAGGTGTGAACATTTCGGATGCAGACTATTTTGCCTGTATTGACGTAGATTGCATCCTCGAACCTGATGCGTTTTTGAAATTGGTGCGCCCAATTATGATGGAATCTGAAAAGCGAGTTGTGGCAGTCGGCGGCATTGTTTGGTTGACAAATGACTCGATTATTGAGTCGGGAAAAATTATTCAAATAAATGCGCCAAAGTCGTTCATCGCACGTATTCAAGTTGTTGAATACATTCGAGCCTTCCTTTTGGGTCGCACGGCATGGACGAATGCCAATGGTCTGATTTTGATTTCGGGCGCAATGGGTCTTTTTGAGCGAAAATTAGCCTTAGAAATTGGTGGCTACAACCACAAAACGGTGGGCGAAGATTTTGAATTGGTTTTGCGGATGCACCGTGTCATGCGTGAGCGCAAAGAACCTTACCAAGTTGCCTACGCTCCCGAGCCGTTGTGTTGGACAGAAGCCCCGTCGAGTTTCAATATTTTGAGCAAACAACGCAATCGTTGGACTCGTGGGTCAATTGACACGCTAAAACTGCATAAAAAGTTGTTTTTCAATCCAAAATACGGATTAATTGGCTTATTGAGCTATCCTTATTGGTTTTTTGCGGAATGGATGGCGCCGCTTTTGGAGTTTTTTGGCATGCTTTTTTTCCTCATCATCAGCATTTTAGGGTTAGTAAACTGGTCATTTTTCTTGCTTTTGACCGTTTTCGTGTATGCTTTTTCCGTCTTTTTTTCCACTTATGCCCTATTCACGCAAGAGCTAAGTTACTTCAAATATGAAAGTAAAAAAGACATTTGGAAACTCTTTTGGACCATCCTTTTAGAGCCTTTTTACTATCACCCCCGCATCGTTTGGTGGGCTGTAAGAGGCAATTATGACTTTTTTATTAAGAAATCGCACGGTTGGGGCGAGATGGTGCGGACGGGGTTTGCACAGGCTCCTGCGGCGGCTAAAAAGCCTTGATAAAAAAGCCTTAATTCGTTGTGAATTAAGTGTTTTTTTTCGTGAAAATACTGAGGGGCCGCTTTTGCAATTTAACGAAAATGTATTATTCTTGTAAAAATAAAAGATTACAATTTTAGCTTTTAAAACAAATCTAATCCTATGAGAAATTTATTAGTTACACTCGTCTAAACAACTCGGCAGCAATTCCGTATTTGGAAAAAATAGAACCACAGATGACACTGATTAAACTTATTTTCAGTGATTTCTTTTGATTTAAAAATGATTTTTTAGTTAAAACAGAAAAAAATCAGCGTTAATCAGTTTAATCTGTATCATCTGTGGTTCTATTTTTTCCATATAAGGAATTGCTGTCCTTTTACTCTGTGTGAAATCAATAGTTTCCTTACTCGCTACTAAAGAAATTATTTATATAAAAAATCAATACTCCGCCAAAATAACCGCCCCCAAAGGTGGCGCAAAATACTGTGTGCCTCTAAAATCCTTAGGCCTTTTCTCGTTCACAATCTCGCCATCTAAAATGACTTTCCATTTACCCGTTGGAATGTTGATAGGCTTCATCACTTTATTGGCGTTGAAAATAACAACGATATTTTTCCATTTATCATTCGCTGCTTTTCCGTTTAAAGTGTAAGCGACGACCCCCTCAGTATTTGTGTCCAAAAACTTCAAATGTTGAGCAATCAGCTCCGTGGAAGGCATCCGAAAAGCGGGATGAGCCTTGCGCAGCGCAATCACATCTTTAAAATATTTGAACACATCATTGTATTGTGCCTTGCGAGCCCAATCAATTTGGTTGATTTCATCAGGTTTATCAAAGCTATTTTCTTCCCCTTTTTTTGTACGCAAAAACTCCGTACCAGCGTGTAAGAAAGGGATACCTTGAGAGGTCAAAACAATGGTTTGTGCCAACTTGTGCATTTTTATTTTATCCCCCTCAGTATCTGACGTATTTGAGTTAGCTAACCTGTCCCAAAGCGTATGATTATCGTGACATTCTGAATAATTGATGCACTGATAAGGCTCGCCCGCCCACGGTTCTTTGGAATAATTAACCTTAGAGTAAGATAGTTGCGGATGCTTTGTGGCTGCCACAATACCAAATTTGATGCTTTCCTCCATACCCTTTTTGCCACTCACAAAACCTTTGTCTTTGTGGTCAAAAACAGAACCTTTTATGCCATCACGCATATCATCGCTGAATGCCGCAATTTTGTCTAAATGAAAGGTATATTTTTTTAAGGATCTATTTACCTCAGGCAAAGGCGAATCGCCAGAAGTCCAACCTTCACCATAAAGAATAATGTCGGGCTTTATGGCGTGCAACGTCTTTGAAATCAGATTCATGGTTTCGATGTCGTGAATCGCCATGAGGTCAAAACGGAAGCCATCAATGTGAAACTCCTCAGCCCAATATTTCAAACTTTCCATCATAAACTTGCGCATCATTGGTTTTTCACTCGCCGTTTCGTTGCCACAACCTGATGCGTTTGAAAATTTTCCTTCGGGTGTCATGCGATGATAATAATTAGGAACAGCTTGATGAAAATAAGATTCCTCACCAAACATAGTATGATTATAAACCACATCCATGACCACCCGCAAGCCCGCTTTGTGCATCGCCAAAACCATTTCTTTCATCTCCTTGATGCGTACGCCGCCATCCATTGGGTTGGTCGAATAAGAGCCTTCTGGTGTGTTGTAATTCAACGGATCGTAGCCCCAATTGTACTTTTTGTAGCTCGCATCCTTATATTTTGTTTCATCAACGGTGAAAAAATCGTAGCTTGGCAGCAAGTGTACGTGGGTCACACCCAACTCTTTGATGTGATCTAAACCCGTTGTAACCTTTACTTTGCCCGCTTTAAAAGTCTTGCCTGTTTCGGTCAAACCTAAAAATTTACCTTTATTTTTAATGCCCGAATTTTCGGCAATAGAGGCATCCCTCACATGCAATTCATACAAAATTGCATCTGTTTTGTATTTCAAAACGGGGCTTCTATCACTACCCCAACCACTTGGATTAGTGGTTTTTAAATCAACTACTTGCGCCCGTAAGCCATTAACGCCTACTGCTTTTGCATATACATCTGGCACTTCTTTCATCATTACGCCTTCCCCACCCGTTATAAGATCAACCGCAATTTGCACTTGGAAAGTATAGAAAAGCCCTTTTTTATCACCTTGCACGGCCGCCGACCATTCGCCTTTTTCACCTTTCGTCATCTCAACTGATTCAACTAAATCTTTGTTGTCTGGCGTGGGCAATCCTTCTTTATAAAACCGCAAAGTCACCCTTTTGGCTACTGGAGACCAAATTTTGAAAGTCGAAGATTGAAGAGAATAAGTTAAACCCAAATCGTTACCTTCATAGACAGGGAAATCTTGTGCAATCATATTTGAGTATGTAAGCATCATGAGCAATAATAGTTTTAAAACATTCTTAGTCATAGTCTTATTTTTTTATAATTAATTTTGGAACGAATAAACAGCTTTTTTTAGAAAGAAATACAAAAAAAGTGAGAAATACTGAGGGGGTCGTTTAATTTTGTTTTAGTTTGTCATAAAATCGTAAACGTTATAACTTCAATATTTGGTTATGAATAAATTCTTCAAAAGGCTTTTAATCACAATTTTATCTTTACTTATCGTGTTTTTCATTGCCAAAAATATACTTTTCAATATTTATGTTTCAAGGCATAATACAAATGCTTTATTGAAGTTAAAGACTGTAAATACGACGAATTATAACAAATTTTACGCATTTATCCATGATATTGAATCAGAAACCGATTGGCAAGTCTATGTCACAAGCACTTTTAGAACGAGCCAAGAGCAAGCCCGTTTGAAAAAACAAGACAAACGCAACGCCAGTGCTGGTCACTCAAAACATAATCAAGCCGAAGCAATTGATTTGGTGCTTTTTCAAAATAAAGGCTTATTGCAAACTTGGGTGATGAAAGAAAGCAAAAAGGAACGTTGGGAAGCAACAAATGTTTTACAAATTGCTAAAAAACATCAGCTGCGATGGGGTGGCACGTTTACTAATTATTATGACCCCGTACATTTTGAAATAGATTAAATTGTCTTAAATAAAAATTTTAAAACCCTACGTAATATTTACTCACTGTTTTTGCTACGCAAAAAGGCGTACAAAACAGAAATTTCTACGGATTGAAGCTATTTTTGAGAGAAAAATTGAAAATTTTTCTC
>JAYTMW010000492.1:0-7581 GCA_043728105.1 Saprospiraceae bacterium
GGCATTGGCAGCACGGTTGACCAATTGAGTATGTGTTTAGAAAAATTTTACGCCCGTGATGTACCCATTATAGGTGTTATTTTGAACAAAGTTTTGAATGATAAAAGAGAAAAAGTAGAGCATTACGTTGCAAAATGGTTAGACAAAATGGATATTCCGCTTTTGGGGACGATGCCTTTTGACAAATCTATGGGTTTCCCTATTTTGAGAACCATCGCCGAAAGCGTGAAAGGGAAAGTTGAATTTAACGACGATAGGCTTTTCAATACCGTGGAAGGCATCATAGCGGGGTCGCTCATTTCGCCCGAAGAATTGAAGGGGAAAGGCGGCAATAATTTGCTGGTCGTGGGGGCAACCCGTTTGGGTTTGGCCATTGATGATACGGTGGAAGTGATGGAAGCGGAAGGGTGGAAAGTGCCGCCGTTTTCAGGCATTATTTCCACGGGGCATGGTGATTACAGTCGTAGAACCTTAGAATTTGTGGAAAAACACCGTATTCCACTCATTCGCACGATGCTCGAAACCTACGGGGCGGTGCTGAAAATCAGCCGTATTGAAGTGAAAATCAATCAAGAAACGCCGTGGAAAGTGCAACGGGCCATTGAAATGATTGAACAAAATATTAATCTTGATTTGATTTTGGATAAAATGCGGTATTGATTTTTTGGCTTAAAAAAAAGGGGAAATATGGAGTTCAGCGACATCCCGAACCCTTTCGGGACTGAGGGGTCGCTTAAAATGATTTGTAACATACATTTTTAAACTTATTAAATTCAAAAAATAATGCAAATTCTTTCAGATATTCGACTGATTATTGAAGAGACACGCAACCGTGTTGCACGCTCAATCAACCATGAGCGCACCGTTACATATTGGCTTATTGGGCAACGTATAGTTGAAGAAGAACAACATGGAAGGGAGCGTGCGACTTATGGAAAACGCTTAGTACAGCACTTATCAGACAATCTTACCTCTGAATATGGAGAAGGTTTTTCTGCCAACAATCTTTGGCGTATGAAAGATTTGTATTTAGGGTTTCCAATTCTTGACGCATTGCGTCAAGAATTGAGTTGGACTCATTATCGATTGTTGGTAAAAATTGAAAACTATGATAAACGAGATTTTTACATAGCCGAAGCTATCAAAAACGCATGGAATGTAAGACAATTAGAGCGTCAAATAAACGCTTTATTGTATGAACGTTTGTTAATGAGTCAAGATAAGGAAACCATTTTAGCCATCGCAAAAGGAGAAGCACAACCGACTCACGCAAGCCAGATTTTGAAAGACCCGACAGTATTAGAATTTTGGGTTTAAAACCCAATGCTTCGTATTACGAGTCTGAAATTGAAGATGCAATTATTACCCATTTGCAGGATTTTCTTTTAGAATTAGGCAACGGATTTTCTTTTGTAGCTCGACAAAAACGCATTATTTTAGATGGCGATGAATTTAAAATTGACTTAGTTTTTTATAATCGACTTTTGCAATGTTTTGTAATTTTCGACATAAAAATGGATAAAATCACGCATCAAGATTTGGGACAATTACAAATGTATGTCAACTATTACGATCGAGATATGAAAGCTGATTTTGAAAATCCTACAATCGGTGTTTTGTTATGTGCTGATAAAAATGATGCTGTTGTCAAGTATTCACTCCCGCTTAGTAATCAACAAATTTTTGCTTCAAAATATCAATTACATCTTCCGTCAGAGATGCAATTACTTGAAGAAATAAAGAAAGAATTAGCAAGGTTTAAGAAGGATACGGACGATTAAGATTGTCATTATTATAATTAAAATTACGTAAATAATTGATTTTAAATATTTTATAAATAAAGTAAAAAAATGATACAATTCAATATCTACGCCCTCGACCACACCGACGCAGAAGGTCTGAACCGTCGCATGGCGGCTCGCCCTGCCCATATAGAGGGCGTTAAAAAACTCAAAGACAATGGTAATTACGTCATTGGAGCAGCTCTTTTAGACGATGCTGATAAGATGATTGGCTCAAACATGATAGTACAGTTTGAAACCGAAGCGGCATTGTACGACTATTTGAAAACAGAGCCTTACGTGACAGGCGTTGTGTGGGGCAATATCACTATTCGTAAAACAAGAGTAGCGGTTATTTCTTGAAATTACGAGATTACGGATTACGAGATTTTTCAGGAAAATACTGAGGGGTAACAATCTCGTAATTCGTAATCTCATGATTCTATGTCAAAGCCGTAAGTGGAATACTTGAATTATACGTTTCCATTTTGATTTTTTTCAAATCGGGTAGCTCACTAAACATGTGTTCAGGGAAAGCCATGAAAAACGTTGTGCCTTCATTTGCCTTCGATTCGAACCAAATTTTGCCTCCGTATTTATCCACCAACGATTTGCAAATGCTCAAACCAATGCCCG
Source organism: Saprospiraceae bacterium (assembly GCA_043728105.1). Taxonomy (GTDB): domain Bacteria; phylum Bacteroidota; class Bacteroidia; order Chitinophagales; family Saprospiraceae; genus JAAFJT01. The sequence continues at coordinate 2,418 of JAYTMW010000492.1, forward strand.
TACCTTCATACGTTTGTGTACGATCGAGGCGTTGGAACACTTTAAAAATCTTATCCGCATATTCCTCTTTGATACCGATGCCATTGTCTTTGATATAAATGACAAGGGTTTCGTTGTGCTTTTTTAAACCAATCTCGACTACGGGTTGGGTCTCGCTGAACTTGAGCGCATTGGCTACCAAATTTTGAATAAGCTGCGTAACATGGACACGACTGATCAAAATGTCGGGTAATACTGAGGGGTATCGCACTACGGCATTTCTTTGCTCAATAGAATGATGCAAATTTTGGATTATTTCTTTTACGACCTCTTTCAAAGGCGTTACCTGTATCACTCGTGTGTTATCAGCCACCACGGTCGAATATTCCAACAAGGCTGATAAGAGATTTTCCATGCGCTTCACTCCGCCTGTCACAAAATTCATATACTCGGTGGCTTCAAGTGGCAATGCTTTTATATAACGCCTTTGAATGATGTTAACAAAGCTGCTGATGCTTCTTAAAGGCTCTTTCAAATCATGGGCGGTGATGTAGGCAAACTGTTGTAAAACGCCGTTAGACTCGGCCAAAAGCTGCACTTGTTGTTCGATTTCTTGATTTTTTTGAGCCAAAATAGCATTATTTGCTTTCTGTTGACGCATGAAATAATACATACCGAAGATGCCAAAAAACAAAAGCGCAAAGATTGAAACACCAATGATTGTGAATTTTTCATGCTGCATTTTAGTCATTTTTTTATTAGCCTGTTCTTCATCAAAAGCAAATTGCGTTTCTGCGATATGCTTCAAATTTTCATCCTTGATGACTGAATCTCTGTAGGCATAAGCGGCTTGTAGATATGTGTAAGCAACCGAGTTATTGGCTTTTTTTCTGTTTAATTCGGATAAAGCAAAATAGGATTTTTGAATCACATCTTTATGATTGCCACCCAATGCTGTTTGAAGTGATAGGTTTAAAGATTTTTCAACAACATCTGATTTACCTTCCAATTTTGTATTAAAAACGCCAAATTCGTAGTACAATTTGGATAATTCGTAGCTTTCAATGAAAGTAACATACTTAAAAGCTTCGTTAAAGTGGAATTCCGCTTTGTATCTATACCCCATTAAATTAAAGGTTTCAGCAAGGTATAAATTGGCTTTCGCTATGTTTGCTTTATCGCCAAAATTTTCCACCAAAGCCTTCGCTCTTTCAAAATACATCAAGGCTTCGGTATGCTTTTTTAATAAATTTAAAGACTTTGCATATGTGAAATGCGTCAAAACAATCACTTGTGTATCCTTAACTTGTGGCAATAAATTAAATGCCATGTTAGCATACTTATAAGACGACTCTGCATTATTTGCCTTCTGATATAACGCTGCCAATTGACGATAGCCATTGCATTCCTCTTTGACATCGTGATTTTTTTGAGAGAGTTGAATACCTTTGAAATTGTACTCCGCAGCTTTTTCAAAATCATTCATTAGGGTATATAAATCGCCCAATCCATTGTAAGCCAAACGCTTCATTTTGAAATTGTCCGTTTGTTCACAAAGCTCTATTACCTTCAAAAAATCTTTTCTTGATGAGACGTAATCCCCCGTTTTGTTATAAATTTTGGCTAAATCAAAATAAATATCAATTTTTAAATTGTTAGATACTTGATTGACAAGAGCCAGTTCATTTTGATAATAAAAAAGTGCTTCAACGAGGTGATTATTGGCTTCATATATGCGCCCGATACGGTGATGTGATTTCACCGTCCAAGATTTATCATTATAAATTTGTGATATTTTGAGGGCTTTATGTGCATCTTCTAAAGCACCTTCATAGTCGTGGTGGTATTTTCCAATGGCTTTTTCAAGTAATTGGGCTACTAAGATTGTGTCTTCGTGATAATGGTTTTGAGATTGAAAAGCGAAAACGTCATTGTTAATGCCGAGAAGCAAAAAAACAATGAGCGTTGATGACAATGTGATTCTACTTAATTTTTTTGCGAAAATAATTTTATTCAGATTCATAAGTTCGGGTTCCTACAGTTTTTAATTGATGATTTTTGTTTACTTTAAGCAAAACCCAATTGTGAATCGTGTCTTTTAGTAATTGTTATGGGTATTTCAGTTTATGTTTTTTAAGGAAGAGAAGAAAGGTAAATGTATATAGGCAAGTTCGATTCCGAATGTTACTGTATTTGTTTTATCATTAAAAGAAAAGTGACGGGGTAAAAAAGTTAAAGTTTATTTTATTGTAAAGTATAAATATTTGATTATTAATATTTTATGTTGTAAAGTAATTTTTTTAAGACGATAAATGTGTAATGAATTCGGGAGCGATTTTATTCACAAATACTGAGGGGGTAATAAACAAAAAGCCGTAGCATTTTGGATGCTACGGCTTTTAATTAAACAATAAAATGATCTTTATTTCTTATAGTTTTTATCATAAAAAACCTTGTATGCATCCAATGTTTTTTGCCTCAAAAGTTCCCTGTAATTGTCTTGTGAAACAGCATAAACATCATATTTTGCCCCTTTTATGAACTCGCCTGCATTTTTAGCAATGCCATCCGTATAAACCAATGCTGTTGCTTTATCTTTAAATCGGCGGATGATGATAGACGGTATTTCAGGATCTGTGTTGATAAAAATGCTCGTCAATTTCAAATCTTCGGTGCGGTGAAATTTTGTATTGAAATCTGAAACAGCAATTTTAGCATCTTCTACAATAGCATCCTTTGCTAAAACGATGACAACATAATGCAGTTTTTCGTTTTCTACTTTAAACCCACCACTATTTTCACCTTGCGTCGGGCTATCTGCAACCGGTTGTGCGACGGTAATGCCGTTTTCTAAAATACGCAACATTTCCTTAGCATTTTTCTGTTCAGGCGTTTCATTAAACTTTGCCACCACATCTTTCAGCGCATTCAAGTATGCCTCACGCCCTTGCAAACTGCCTATGCACATAGCGTTAAGCAAAGCAAATTTTGGCTTCAAAGGGTTATTGACACCATAATTACTTTCAGAAATGGCGATGCGTTCGCTTGCTTTTTTGTAGTCGCCTCCTTTGAAAAATTTATAAGTATCGTCGTAAAATTTATCAACCGATTCCTCCTTCGTTTTTAGCGCATTCGGGTCTTTCAAAATTTGCGCATATTGAGACGTTGGATATTTTTCTTGCAAACGATTAAAATAATCTTGCGCTTTTGCCGTATTTTTCATGTCAGTATGCGCCAAGTAAAGGTAATAAAAATCCTCCATCTCATGCTTATTAGCGGGAAAACGGTCGAGGTGTTTTTCAAGCGTTTCAACTGTCTTCTTCTCATTTTGCAGTTTATCGTGATAAAGAGTGCCTAATTGAAATAAAGCTTCGTTGACTTTTCCTTTAGAATCATCAATTTCAGCGGGTGTTTTAGGCACATCTTTCAATATTTCTTTGGCTTCTTTATCCGACATTTCACCTGAAATAATATCTGAGTTTTGAACAAAATCACCATTGCCACCTTTCTTATTGCTACGATTCCAATTGTCTTCCAACTTTCTATCACCACCCCATTTCTTCTCAAATTCTTTCTTTCCTTTTTTAACCAAATCGGTATTGTAAGCCCAATAATTACTTTTGGATGCGCCAATTTGAAGCGAAGGGTCAAGCCCTCCAGGGCTACCTGATACTGAGGGGGCTTTCAATGCTGCGGCTTTATCAGCCTTAGCTTTTCTGATTTGAGTTGCCACTTCTTTACGTTCTTTGTCTGTCATTGAAGCCAATTTCAATAGACTATCTTGAAGGGTAATAATACTGATGTTGCGGGCAATTTCAACCAAATTAGTCGCATAACGCTCTACTTCCGCTTTGCGATTATCCTCTTTTGAAATAACGGTCAAAGTGCTATCATAGTAAGATTTTGCATCCACATAATTTTCAGATTCGTATTGCAATTTGGCCATCATATAATATGCCTCAATTTTTTGTTGCTTATTGCGACCCGTGGTTGCCAACGATTGTTGCAAATAATCAACAGCTTTCACTTTATCGTTGTTTTTCAAGGCAATTTGCGCCAAAGTGAAGTAAATTTGGTCGCCATACTCTCTGTTTTTAAAGTTTTTAGCCATTTTCAAAAGCAAAGCCGTCGTATTTTCCGAAGACGTGCTTGTCGTTAAAGCCATATTTAATCGAGAATTAAACTCCATTTCGTAGGCCGGGCCATAATCCAATACCTTATCAAAAGCCACAAAAGCCTTTTCATTGTTGTTGTTCATTTGATAAAGCTGTGCTAAAATATAAGCCAAACGAGCTTTTATTTTCTTCTTTTTATTAATTTTCAAAGCATATTCTAACGCTGGAATAGCTTGCTCATAATTTTTTTCTTTCAAAAAAAGATGTGCTTTAGCCACCGATGCCATCCGACGAATGTCTTTAAATGTCTTTGGGCTTTTCTCTAAATTATCTAAAATCAACTCCGCATCTGAGTAATTTTGACGCTCCGTGTAAGTGCGAGCCAACCAAACCATACCCTCTTGGTGACATGGGCGATGCTTGAGGAAATAACTCTTTGGTTTGCCCTTCACTCTTGACACTTTATTGGTTTCTTCCACCACAAAAACAGGCGTTGCGTTGCTGCCCGTTTTCTTCAATTCCATTTTCTTTTCCTTTCGTTCCGTAGGATTGGCTACCTCTTTTTTATCTTCTATTTTAGGTATGACAGTTTTATTTTTGGCATCTTTTATAGCCTGTTTGCGTGCTTCCTCATTGGCTATCCTACGCTCTTCATTGGCTTTGCGGCGGGCTTCATTGCGATCTGTAATGGTCTTTTTTTCACCTTCCGTTTTCGCCTTCCGATCTTTTGCCGCTGCTTCTATTTCCTTTTTCTTTTCTTCAACTCTTTTTGCCGCATCCTCTTGCTCCTTTTTAGCCTTATCTTCTTTTTCTTTTTTTGCGTCTTCCACGGCTTTTTTGCGCTCTTTTTCTTGCTCGTCACGCTCTGCTTTCTTGGCTTTTTGAGCATCCGCACGGGCTTCTGCCTTTTCTTTACGGGCTTCTTCCGCCGCTTTTTGGCGTTCTTTACTACTCATTTTTTTCTTCAAAGCAGGATCATATACATCAACAAGATATTCAAATGACTCTTGCGCCGCTTGAAAATCGTGTTTGTAATGTTGAGCCTTGCCCAAAAGCAAATACGAATCATC
>JAYTMW010000493.1:0-9326 GCA_043728105.1 Saprospiraceae bacterium
AAAATTTCTACTGACATATTTTTCAGAATGATGAACCTGCCTTTGTCGGCAGACAGGCTATAAATGATGAATGATGAATAGCACGATTTTGTACTTTTCAAGATTTAGGCTGCAAAAGTACGTTTTATACATTTAAAAATTAAAAATGAAGAATTAAAAATTTAATTCGTTGATAATCAATGGGTTATAAAACAATTTTAAAATTTAATTAAAACAAGTCCTGTTACTCATTTTTTTTTGAAAAAATTTAAAATACGTTAAATTTAAACTTTTAAAATACCCAATTTAGACTATATTAGAATGGTATGATTTGTGATACATTTGCATAAAATATCATTATTTTAAACAAAAATCATCTTATGGCTAAATCTTTTTTCTATACAAAGCCCCAAATTGAAAAGATTGGAAATGCCATCATCTATTTAGCTACGCATATTCCAGATTTGAATAAAACGAAATCACTAAAATTACTTTATCTACTTGAACAAATCTCGATTCAGAAATACGGTTTCCCTTTTTTTAATATTCGTTTCGACGTTTGGAAGTTTGGCCCCGTGTCAAGAGACATTTTTATTGAATTGTCTGATAGTCCAACCTTACTTAGTGATTTTATTAGCTTGAATAAAAGTGATGAGGCAACGTTCATAAAGCCACTCAAAGCGTTTGATGATGATGAATTTTCGGATAATGACTTGTCATTATTAGAATACATCGCCACTAAATTTAAAAATGCTACGGCAAAACAGTTGGTGGACTACACACACAATAAGCATACGCCTTGGTATCAAACAGCTCTGAAACATGGCTTACTTGAGCCTTTTGCATTGGGTCAACTCAATTCTACCGATTTTGAAATTGATTTTACAACCCTTTTTGAAGACGAAAATCAAAAGGCATTTTATTTAGAAAACAAAGAGTTATTAGCTTTCAGTCAACATTTGAAAGCATAAACGAGCATTTTACTATGTTAAAAGAAGGTACAATACTCCATTTTAATCTTTTCCAATTTAACAATCCCAATGCGTCTCCCAAATCTAAATACTTCGTTGTTGTTAAAAACATCAATAATGTAACCGTATTGGCTTCACTTCCGTCAAGCCAAAAACATTTGCCCTTCGATTTACAATCAACTTTTGGCTGTATAGAGTTGCCCGATAGTGGGATAGGTTGTTATGCGTTCAAAGCGCACGAACCCGTTGCCACAAATGGCTTCACATTTCCGCTTGATTCTTATCTTTATGGTCAACACATTGACGAGTATGATTTGGATAATATTTTCGAAATTCACCCTTTTGAGGGCATAGATTATCAAATTAAAGGTGAAATGTTAGAAGAAAAACTTCATGACGTTATCAATTGTCTAAAAAATTCAACTGCCGTGAAAAGAAGATTTAAACGCCTTCTTTCATAATCATATTTTTATTCTATGAAAAAACAAAAATACTACGTGGTTTGGGAAGGCGTGAAGCCCGGCATTTACACCAATTGGGACGATGCAAAAGCCCAAGTGCAAGGTTATCCGACGGCAAAATATAAGTCATTTGAAGACTCCGCCGAGGCCACAAAAGCCTTTCGGGGTTCTTACAAAGACCATATTAATTTTGCTAAACCCAAAACTACCCCCTCAGTATCGGCGGCACAAAACGCTGATAATCAACGAATTATAAAAGAAAGTATTTGCGTAGATGCCGCTTGCTCCGGTAACCCTGGCAATATGGAATACAGATGTGTTTATACCAAAACGAAGGAACAACTGTTTCATCAAGGCCCGTTTCCTCAAGGCACGAACAATGTGGGCGAGTTCCTTGCGCTCGTACACGGGTTGGCGATGTTGAAAAAAGAAGGCAAACTCACCATGCCTATCTACACCGATTCAAAAACGGCAATGGCTTGGGTGCGGAATAAAAAAGTGAAAACAGAATTGAAGCAAACGAAGCGCAATGAACAAATTTTTGAACTCATCGAACGGGCTTTAACGTGGCTCAATACGAACACTTACGCTAATCCCATCATCAAATGGGAAACGGATATTTGGGGTGAAATTCCTGCGGATTTTGGTAGGAAGTAAATTAATTATTTAAAAAATTCATAGCTATTGGAAGTTGAGAAGTATTTACATTTGTAAACTTTGACATTTAGTCGTACATTTGCAGTATAAACCGAAACGTTTTGGACGTTTGAGCAGAGGACTTCGTCAATAAGGACATCTGGCGTCGGTTTTAAAAACGCTTTGAGTTACTCAGAGCGTTTTTTTCTTATATAAAAAGTTTGAAGTACCAGTCTGTTCTTTTTTCTTGACTTAACTACTTGCCTAATTTCTTTGACAACATAAAATCTATAATCTTTTTCTTTTTCAAAAATCAATGAAACTTTGTTGTGCTTTGTTTCACATCTAACATCATCGGGATTTAAAATGACATCCAAAATTTCTCTGAAATGGTGTTTTTCAATACCGATTTGTCCACGCTTTGCTTCTTTTATTGGATTTCCATGCCTTTCAAGGGTATAAACAATACTATAAGTATCTATAGTGATAACATAATCAGTTATATCTATTTCAGTAAGACTTTGTATTAAAATACCTAAATCTTTACCAATCACTCCAATATCCAATCTCTTTTATTGATTTTCAACATTATCTAATGTAAAATCATAAAGCTCATCTATTTTTTCTTCAATTGTCATTTCAGTTTTTTAATACTAATCCACATAACTATTATTTAAATTTTACTGCAAAATAACCTCCAATTTAATCCCTCTCGACCCTTTCAATAAAATGCAAGTATCCTTATCAAACGTTTGTGCAGCGAACCATGCCTTAGCTTTTTCATTATCCAAAAAAGCGACCCCCTCAGTGTTTATGGTCAAAAACTCTGTTCCAACAGTTACTAACTGATTGATATTCAATGTTTTAGCAAAATTAAAAATAGCAATATGTTCTTTCATGCTCTCCTCACCCAACTCTCGCATATCACCTATAATAGCAATTTTATTTGTGAAAGGCATTTGGCTCAATGTCTTCAAAGCCAATTCCATACTCGACGGATTCGCATTATAAGCATCCAACAGAATGGTTGCGCCGCTTGCGTGAGTCACTATCTGCGAGCGCATATTGGCGGGTGTGTAACCTTCCAAAGCCTCTTTGATTTTGGCAGTTGGCACTTTAAAATATTTGCCAATGGCTATGGCGGTGATGATGTTCGCAAAATTATATTCGCCTACCAATTTCGTTTTTGCCTCATGGATTTCGCCTCGGCTATCCAACATACCTATCGTCAAAAATGGGTCGGCAGCGAGGATGCTTGCTTCGTATTCCATTTTTTTTAAAGACGGCGTTTCGCTTTTTCTGTAATGAATCAGGCGAGCGTTTTTGGGTAAAAAATCTTTCAAAAAGGGTTCATCATCGTTCAAAAAAATCATCCCTTTGTGGGCTGCCAGCCAATCAAAAACCTCGGCGTTGGCCTTTTTCACGCCTTCAAAACCGCCAAAACCTTCCAAATGGTCTTTTCCCATGTTCGTGACCACGCCATGCGTTGGCAGAGCAATGTTGCAAAGGTCGATATGCTCTTGCGGATGATTTGCGCCTATTTCAATGATGGCCACTTCATGGTCTTCCGTGAGTTGCAAAAGCGTGAGTGGCACGCCTATATGATTGTTAAAATTGCCTTTCGTAAAATGGGCGTTGTAATGACTCGACATGATGCCCGAAACCAATTCCTTTGTCGTCGTTTTGCCATTCGACCCTGCGATGGCAACGATGGGAAAATCGAACTGTTGGCGGTGGTGCGTTGCCAAATCTTGCAAGGTTTTCAAAACGTCATCCACCACGATATATTGCTCGCTTTTTTTGAACGCCGCTTTATCAATCACAGCATACGCCGCACCATCGGCAAGGGCTTTTTCAGCATAGCCGTTGCCGTCGAAATTATCTCCTTTCAAAGCAAAAAAGAGACACCCATCCGTAATTTTACGACTGTCGGTTGAAATGACGGGATGTTTTAAGAAAATGGCATAAAGTAATTCAATCATCAGAACAATTAAAAATTAAAAATTAAGGATTAAACAAAGTTGGTAATGATGTTTGTTTAAGGCTGCAATTTAGTACGGATTTATCATAATCCATTGAAGCACCCCCTCAGTATTTTGAGGTTTCATCTATGATTTTTAATACTTTATCTATCAAACTGAATTAATTTTTAAATAAAAACGACTTTCGTTTAACTTTTTAATTTTACGTTGACATTTTAAGATGGCAAAAAGGACTAAATGGATTGATTGATTTTTTCAAAGAAAAATTGAAAATTTTTCTTTGAAAAAATCAATCAATCCGAAAAAATTTCCTTCAAGCACGCTTTTTTGCGAAGCAAAAACAGTGAGTAAATATCTCACATGTGTAGAGTGCCAAAGTACAGCAAAGCACAAATGAGAATCACAAACCTATATCGTACATTATAAACGTACACCAAACATCGTACATTTGAATCATGTTTAAAGAAATCATAAAATTAGCTTTGGATTCTGTCCGCACCAACTCATTGAGAACGGTGCTTACCTTACTCATTATTGCCTTTGGCTTGATGGCATTAGTAGGCATTTTGACGGCGTTGGATAGCGTACTTTACTCACTCAACGACAGTTTCAACGACATGGGGACGAACTCGTTTTCCATTGCCCGCAAGTATCAAGATGCACGAGGTAGCCGCCGTGGTCGTCGCACCAAGTTGGGCGAACCGATTGATTTTTTACAGGCTTATGAATTTAAAGATCGTTTTACGTATCCCTCAAAAGTGACGATTTCGATTCAGTCCACGGGCAACGCTACGGTTCAATTTTTGGATAAAAAGACCAATCCTAATGTGGGCGTGACGGGCATAGACGAAAATTATTTGGACGTGAAAGGCTATGAGCTATCCTACGGGCGTAGTTTTTCCAATATAGAAATCAATAGTGGGTCAAATAGAGCGATAATCGGGGGCGATTTGGTCAAAAAACTCTTTAACGACAATCCCGAAAAAGCCTTGAATGAAGATATTTTAATTGGTAATGTGCGCTATCTCGTGGTCGGCATTTTGAAAGCCAAAGGTTCGGGTGCAGGTTCGCAAGGCGGCGATAGGACGGTGATGATTCCGTTGCTCAATTCCAAACGGGTTTATGACAACAAAGGCACGGATTATAGTCTCAACGTGGGTTTGGCTTCCGCTATCGACCTCGACAATGCTTCGGACGTAGCCACGGGTCTGTTCCGACAAGTGCGGCGCATGAAAGCGGGTCAAGAAGACGATTTTGAAGTTTTTAAAAGCGATAGTTTATTGGATATTTTGAAAGAAAACACGGTCAAAATTCGTTGGGCAACCATTGGCATTGGCTTGATAACGTTGTTGGGAGCATCCATCGGTTTGATGAACATCATGCTCGTGAGCGTGACCGAGCGCACCCGTGAGATAGGCATCCGAAAAGCCATTGGAGCGACTCGAAGTAGCATCATGTTACAGTTTTTGACGGAAGCAATTATCATCTGTCAATTGGGTGGTTTGATTGGTATTTTGTTGGGCGTTTTGGCAGGTTTTGGCGTGTCGCTTTTGCTCGAAGGCGGTTTCGTGATGCCGTGGGCATGGATTACATTGGGCATCATCACGTGCTTTGTGGTTGGGCTTTTTGCGGGGCTTTATCCTGCACTCAAAGCGTCTCGACTTGACCCAATTGAGGCTTTGCGGTATGAGTAGTATTTAATAATTTTATGTTAAATAATAAAAATCAATAAAGTGTAAAATATTGATTTCTAATTAGTTGAAAAATATATTTTGATATTAATGAACGCAAATTAAAAAAAAGCGCACTTTTGTCATTCAGTCGGAATCTCTTTTTTGCTTGCTTTAAGTCCTACTGAATGACAAAAATGCGCTTTTTTTATTTCATATTCCTCTTCACAAAAGTTCATTTAAAATAGACTTCTACAAAGTTTTCAACAAGCACCCCCTCAGTATTTCTCCCTTCAAGACAAAATAAATTTCAAACCTTCCTTCTTTTGTCTTGATATAGGAACTTGGGTATTGTCCTCCATCAAAAGATAGCCTCCTTCTTCTTTTATCCAACTTTTTATAAAGATTTTGTTAACCAAATGCGTCTGATGGCAACGCACAAAACCATAGTCTTGAAGCATTTCTTCGTATTCAAAAATGGGTTTTGAAGTCACTATTTTTTCACCGTTTGAGAGAAAAAAAGTAGTATAATTATTCGATGATTCGCACCGCATAATTTTTTCAGGTTCTACAAATCGGGTTTCTTTAGTGCTTTGCAAAGCGATGCGGTGAAACTGTTTTTGCTGTTTTTGTTGTATCAAATTCAAAAGGTTTTCTAATTGAAGATTGTGTTTTTTTTGTGCGCTTTTTAAGGTTGCCTTTTGAACAGCTTGCTTTAAATCTTCAATATTTATCGGTTTTAGTAAATAATCTATGGCTGAAAACTTTACAGCTTGAATACCATATTGGTCATAAGCCGTTACGAAAATGACTTCAAAATCGAACATGTTCAAGGATGTCAGCATGTCAAATCCATTCTTTTCGGGCATTTGAATGTCTAAAAAAATCAACTCGGGCGTGTGTATATGTATGATACGCTCGCCTTCATCTGCATTCAAAGCGGAGGCAAGTACCTCTACTTGAGGGCAATTTTTTTGAAGCAAAATGGATAGATTGTCAACGTTATTTTGCTCATCGTCAATGATGACTGTTTTTATCATTATTTACAACCAATTTTTAAAAATCAACTCCGTAGTCGTACCGTTGATTTCATCGCTTTTTATGAATAAATGAACCGATTGCATAGGGTTGGATTCGGTCAATAAACGAACCCGATTTTTCGTTAGTTTAAGTCCATAACCACTGCCTTTTTCTATCAAATTTTCTACCCCCTCAGTATTAAAGCCTTTTCCGTTATCCTTTATGGTTATGGCTAAATCTTTGTTTTTTTGAGTCATAAAAATACTGATAAGCCCTTTTTCATACAAATTAGACACCCCATGTTTTATGGCATTTTCAACCAAAGGTTGCAACAATAAATAGGGCAATTCTATGGCGTTTTTATCCAAATTTGCGTCAATATTAATGGAATATTGAAATGGAAAACGCAATTGTTCCAATTTCATGTACGTTTCCAAAGTTTTCAACTCCGTGTTAAAAGGAACAAACTCTTTATCGTTGCTCATTAACGATTCACGCAATAAGGTACTAAATTCGGTCAAATAATAATTGGCTTGCGTCAAATCATTTTTATTCATTAAGCCTTGAATGGAACTCAAAGCATTGAAAACAAAGTGTGGATTGAGTTGAGAACGTATCGCTTTTAGTTCACTTTCTAATTTTTCTCGTTCTTTTTTCTCACGTTTTCTTTTGATTTTTTGTCTAATAAAAAAATATAATAAAATGAAGAAACCTAAAAAAATCGTACTTAAACCACCTAAAATGGCTTGAAATCTACCCGATTGATACCATTTTGGTTTTATTTTAAACCTATATACCATAACATTATGGCGTTGTATGGCATAACGCACTTCTAATTTATATTCCCCATGTTCAAGATATTTGAGCCAAATAAAATTATTATCAAAATCATTAATCCGCCAATCAAGGTAAACATCACCGAACCTTAAAACCCTATATTCTAAAGCTGTTTTTTGAAAAACATCAGCGTCTAAGAAAAAAATTATATTGTCTTCTTTCGATTCTAAAATCAATTTTTTGGGTAGCCACGTATTAGAGTCAATCTCGTTGGGCGGGTAAAGGGCGGCCCATTTGACTCTTTCTTGTTTACTCAGTTTATTCTTCCAATGCCATTCTTTTTTCAATTTTATAAGAAAATCATTGAAGTCAGTTGCGGTGTAAATGTTCAATAAGCGGGGCTTAGTTTGCTGCCACATAACGCCAATCCGTTGCAAAATTTTAGAGCTTCCCTTTTTTCTAATTTCAACAAGCAACGAATTACCCAACGTTGTTTTATAAGCACCCAAATAAGCCATGCCTGTTTTAAAATCATTGATTTGGATAGAATCTGCCGCAAATTGTGTGATGTCATGCCATGACACAATCTCTTTATTCTTATTTTCTATTATTCTAAATTCAAATTCTTTGGCATTGTTTCGGAAAATATCCGTAACAAAAAAATGAGCTTCTGACGAATCTACCTGACTGACATACATTGTGTCATTCGATTCGACATCTGGCATCGGTATTGGCGAAGCAAAACCAGCGAAGAGCGTATCTTCCTCCTCTACAAATCTATCAGTATAAAGACCTTGGTCAAGCGTTGCCACAATAATCATAGGCCCTTTGCTGCCCACATCACCCGTAAACGAAGTGGAATAATTTTTCAAATCCACTTGCCCGTGAGCGTGAAATTTGAAGATTGTTAGAGTTATAATAAATAGAATTTTTTTCATCTTATTAATTTAAAAACAAATGTCGCACAAGACTTACCTACTCGCCCGTTGAGATGTGAATTTGGTATTATCCAATGTGAAACTAACCCAAATAAAGCAAAAGAGGCTATTTTGACCTTGTAACAAGGCGCAAATTCAATAATTTGAAATAACTACTTTTCTGATTTTTTACGCAAAATACTGAGGGGGTACTTATTTTTTTTCAAACAAATTAAAAATTGGTATAATTCTTTCTGTATATAAAAAATGACATATAAATTCTTAAAATTATATTTTATAAATTTAATGTTATTTAAGGAATTACACTCAGAGACTATTCCCTCTTAGCTGAACGAATAATATTTTATTCCATGATTAATGAAATGCTAAAAAAAATGAGATTGAGAAAACTAATTTGGACATTACCTTTTTTGACTTTTACATCAAACATTGAGGCGCAAAACAATGCCCCAAAAGATGATAGAAGAAGTGAGACAATCGAAGTCGGTGCAGCAACGCAAAATCAAGTTGCGGTGAATGATACAATCATAGATAAGGTTGAAATACGCAGCAAAGGTGTTCCCGAACCTAAGGGTGAGGTAATTACGTCTAACGCAGATGCGAAAAGTGCTAAAAAAGCAAAGAGCGCAAATAGAAAAGCAAAGAAAAATGCTACGGTTTCATCTAAAAAGAAGGTAGTAGTTACATCGGCTTATTTTCCAAAGGACTCAAACAAACCTGTTGAAGGGCCCGTTATTGAAAACGTTTCTCTTTTGAACGGCGCAAAAGATGATTTTGCACCCTTATTTTTTGAAAATGGTATCTTGTTTTGCTCAAACAGCCGCAAGGTAAAAAAAGGCGAAGACGAAGATAAAGTACCTGATGATTTGAACTTGAAATACGCCGCTTTTGA
>JAYTMW010000494.1:0-3605 GCA_043728105.1 Saprospiraceae bacterium
AATTTGAAAAGCCGCTAATCTTAAAAAGTTAGCGGCTTTTTTAACCTATAAATCTTTCACAACCAACTCAAAACGTCGATTTCATTTTGTAAGTAAAAAATTATCCAACTGCAAATTCCCCGAAAGCCTTCGGGACTGAGGGGGTATGTTTCCCTTGTAACTTTTTAAAAAGTGCGTAAAATTATAATAAGTCTCTTTAAAAAAGGATTAAAATTGGATATTTTTACAGGAAAAACTTGGTTGCGAAGCGAAATACTTATGATAATCGTTGTGTATATTATTGGGGTTAATGATTTTTTTGTAAAAAACATTGAGTGGCAACATTTTTCGATTAAATTTGTACTTAATTGATTTTATTTTAGAATGGTTGGTTTTACTAAAAATGACGAATGGCAAGAGACATTATACATGAAATAGTCAAAGAAGCTCTAATAAAAGACGGTTGGACAATTACTCACGACCCTTATAGATTGGAGCATTACGACCCTGCATGGGAAATTGACTTTGGGGCTGAAAAACTCATTGCTGCGGAAAGAGGTATTGACAAAATAGCCGTTGAAGCAAAATCGTTTTTGGAACTATCTTTCGGCAATGAGTTTCATAAAATTTTAGGTCAATATCTGAACTATTTATCAGCTTTAAAACGTTTAGAACCCAATAGAATTCTTTATGTGGCAGTTCCGACAGATGTGTACGCCAAAGATTTCCAAAGACAAGGTATCATCAATTCAGTAAACGATTATAATGTAAAAATCTTTATTTTTGATAAAATAGAAAAAGAGGTTGTATCATGGTTAGTTTAGAAAAAAAAATAAAAATACATCAAAAAACGTTGACAAACTATGTCGAACAATTGGCAAAGGAGCGTAACGAATCACTCGGTTCAACGGGTGGTTATCAAGCTATTACCGATTTAAAACACAATCAGTTTCAATTGATCCACATATCTTGGCACGAAAGACAATTTTATTTTAAAGTATTGCTTCATTTTAGTATCCATTCTGAAACAGGTAATATTTGGGTGCAGCAAAATAATACAGAAATTCCATTGGATACAGATTTTTCCAATATGGGTATTCCTAAATCTCATTTGGTTCTTGGTTTTCGCCCTGTCGATATGAGAGAAATATCTGAATATGCCGTCATGTAAGTTCTTAAAAGTAAAATACCTACATAATTGAAATTGTACTAAAAACGCTTAAAATACTGAGGGGGTGCTTACTCCAAATCCAAAATTTCAAAATAACTTAATTCTAAACTCTATGAAAAAAGTAACAGTCTTAATGCTAATAAGCCTATTTTTTAACGCATTAAAAGCCCAAATTACCTTATCTTACAAGGTTACAGATTGCAAAACAGGTGCGCCCGTGCCTTATGTCCACATCGGTATTGCGGAAAAAAACTTTGGTACAACCTCCAACGAAGAAGGCTATTTTATCTTGAATGTACCTGAAAAATTTGTCCGTGATACCCTAACAATATCTTTTGTGGGCTACGAAACAAAGCGATTGCCCATTAGTGGTATTAAATCGGATATTAAACTTTGCCCTTCAGACATTCAATTGAAAGAGGTAACGATTAAACCTAAAAAAGAGAAAATCTTGGGGCGGACAAAAGAAGGCGGTAATTCTATGGTAGGTTGGTTAGGTAATCAGCAGGGTTACGAAATAGCAGGATTTATCAAAAACAGCAAAACGGTTTTAGCTAAAAAAATAGGTTTATATGTGAGTGAAAACTCTTTTGACACCTTGAAAATATTGGTCACTTTCTATAAAGCTAACGGCAATAAAGTAGGAGAAGTTATCAACACAAAGCCACTTTTTTGGGATGCACTGAGCAAAGTTAAAGGGTGGCTGTATTATGATTTGCCGAAACAAATTCAAGTAGAAGGTGATTTTTTTGTTGGTTTAGAAATAGTCAAAGGCATACAAAACAAGGGTGGAGAAAGAGGACTTATTAGCCTACAAGGCAATTATAATTTGGGCAAAACAACGATGTATTTTCGGAAAACCAGTCAAGACACGTGGAGGAGTGAACCTTTGAAAATGGGTTTAAAAGTAGTAGTTGAGGTTGATTAGATTTTTTGATTTTGAAAGAAAAAATTAACGAAAAAACGCCAAAATACTGAGGGGGTATGTGTGCCTCGTTACTTTTCCAATAAAAAATATTAGATGTAATAATTTTTTGATTAAATTTGTAGAAATAAAAAATGGGAATTATGGTTGACGCAAATCCAAATATAACTAAGGAATTAATAAAAGAAGCGCTTCTTGAACTGATAAAGGAAGGCTCTATTCCGTATAAAGAAGTTTTGAAAGAAATTATGGATGAAAAACAATTGTTTTTCTCGTATGAAAATGTACCAAAACAGGCTAAACCATATTCTATTTCAAAACAAAAATTTGAAGATTTACAAAAAGTTTTTTCTGATGAATATTCGGATGAAGGAGTATAATTTTACACGCTAAAGATATTTGAGAAAACATCCAATAAACGAAACGAACTATGAGATTCCTTTTCGATACCAACATTCTAATCAATTCTTTAAAGAAACCGTTATTTTTCCAAGCAATCAATGACCAATTTGATTTTTTTGATTCAGGAAATGAGCTTTTCATTTCTTACGTCACTGTTGGTGAGTTATATTCCTACGCCTTGAAAAATGAGTGGGGAGAAAAGCGACTAAATGCCGCTTATGAAATACTAAAAGATTTCAATGCAATACCTGTGGCTAACGAAGATTTGATGAAAGCTTATGCTGAAATTGATGTATTTAGTCAAGGCAGGCATCCTAAAATACCATTGCTTTCATCTGCCCGTAAAATGAGCAAAAATGATCTTTGGATAGCTTCAACGGCATTTATTTTTGATGCAAAATTGATTACAACGGATAAAGATTTTACGCATCTTAATACTACTTTTATTGATGTTGAAACCATTGCTACTCCATAATTCTCATTTTGAGAAAAGTAAAATATAAGTAACAACACATTCTTAGTGTTTAGCTGTAAAAACGCTCAAAATACTGAGGGGGTGCTTTTTTTTAAGCCAATCAAAAAACGGTTAGAAAGCCACAAGCCTTCTAACCGTTTTTTTTATTTATTAAAAATAAATAAAATTTATAAATCCTTAATAATCAACTCAATACGTCGATTTTTCAAATCTTCTTCGGGCGGGCATTTTCCTTCTTTACAATCTACCAACGGATGCGCATTGCCCATGCTTTTAGTCGTCAGACGCTTGCTTGTTATGCCTTTAAGCGATAAATACTCTTGAATTATTTCAGCCCTTCTATCCGAAATTTGCTTTGGATTGGTAACGCCTACGCCCTCTGTATGTATCTGCAATTCGACTTTTAAATGACGATTTTGCATTAAAAACTCGGCTAAAATATCCAATTCAGAAGCACCTGCAGAAGACAATTCTGTTTCCATATTGGCAGCGTAAGTGATGTTTTCTACCTTGAAAACCTGATCTTTTTTCAATAATTTATCCTTCATTAAAACCCTCATTTGCTCGATATAAGTATTGGCTTTTGCTTCTTCATTCAAAAAAGCATCGTCGCTACTTACGACTTCGGTGTTCATGCTGAAAACAAATTCACC
>JAYTMW010000495.1:0-3626 GCA_043728105.1 Saprospiraceae bacterium
TATGACCAAATAGAACCACAGATGCCACAGATTTAACAGATTAGGACTGATTTTCTTACACCTTTTTTCTTAAAAATCACTAAAAATCACTGAAAATCACTGAAAATCAGTATAATCAGTTAAATCTGTGGTTCTATTTGGTCATATACGGAATTGCTGAATTCAGATTAATCTCATCTATAAATCGTTGGTAATCAGATAATTGCACTGATTTTTCTAATTTCCATTGCGCTCCAAAACCTTTTTTTAATCGATAATAATCTTGAACAATATCAGCTTGTTGTTCGGCATTAAAATCATGGATGGAAGCACTTTTTTCCCAACCTTTATTGTAGGCGTAGTTATAACCTTCTTTTGACGTTTGAGCTTTTAAAGCATTGCTGATGTAGCCCGCACCAAATTGTTGATATTGCCACACATGCACCAGTTCGTGAATGAAGATGTCTTCTCTCAATGCGCCCCATGAATTTATTGTGTTGAAGCCGACGTAAATGATGCCTTTATCTTTGGTCATTATGGTCGCTTTTTCGTCAATTCTGATAAGATTGTAGTTGAGTTTATCCCCAAAAATAGTTTTCCCTTTTTCTATTTCTTCCTTTGTCAATTGGCGAGTATTGTGCTTTATTTTATTCGATATTATCTCATACATATCGAAGAAAAAAATTAAATCAAGCAATAATAAAGGGAAACTACGGACAAGAGAATGTCCCGCTCGACGCTTATAGAACGGCATCCTAAAATAGAAAAAAAGTCGGAAAAACCGCTTCGGAAAATTCATAAAAGCATACTGCACACGTTGTAATACCCACATAGTTTACCCCTCAGTATTTTTTGTTATTTAGCCTTTTTTTAACCACTGATTGCACTGATTGAACTGATTTTTTAATGATTTTTATTGATAATTCAAAGAAAATCATTAGAAATCTGTGTTATCTGTGGTTAAAACTATCAAATATACTCCACCAATTAAAATGCAAATTAAAATACTCTGTTCATATTTTCTGTTGATTATCACGCCTCATTTTAACATGTAAGACAATACAGCATTTAATTTACAATGTAACCTTGTTTCCAAAAAACCGTTTGACAAAGAAACATATATTTTTGAGAAAAATTATAAAAATCAATTTCACAAACTCTATTTGAGTTAAAATCAATATATCTATTGCATGGAAAATGTTGACATTTTCAAAGAAATGGATGCCGCTGAAATAGAACGCATCCTAAATTATTTTGATAAACTACATTCTTTTTATGAAGACAATGATGATTATATTCAGCACATCAATAGCAAAATCAAAACCGATAAAATAGATACTAAACCCATCGAACCGCAAGAGATGTGGGCGATTAATGACTTATTAAAGTATGTAAAACAAAGTGGATTTAACAATTTGACGGCTTTTGAAGATGTGAAAGACGCAAAAAATATTTATCAAGAACTTAATTTTCTGTCTCGAGAAGGACGCTTCGTTTCATCCATTTTTAGAAAGTATAAACAAAAAATGGCTAAAACTCTTTTAGAAGATACCAACGAAATTGTTGAGACGTATCGCCTACTTGCAAAACAAAATCCGGAAGATAAAAAAATTCAAGCTGATTTTAAAAAGCTTGAAACTGAATATAGTTTCCTTCAAAAATCTGTTGTCTTCGATCCAAAAATCTTGCACACCTTAAATAAAATATCAAAATAAAAGTCAGTACATGATGGAAACTGAATAATTATAAACAATTGATTATCAGTATATTATGAAAATAAATTTCAATTAACCGCTTCAGTACAAAACCATTAAAATAATTTTAAGATTTTAAAATTAATATTTTAAATTATCACATACGGTCTGATTTCATCTAAATTTATTCAAAATTAGAATCCCACCTATAATGCACGAAATACCTAAAAAATGTAAAGGCAATAAAACTTCTCCGTCCGATACGCCCCACATAACTGCCACAATTGGAATGAAATAAGTGATTGAACTGGCAAAAACGGCAGTTGAATATTGCAACATTCTGTTAAAAATAAATTGTGCAAATGCCGTTCCCACAACTCCTAAGGTGATGATAGCCATTAATGATTCCTTTCCTTTTGGTGCGTTTTGTAAAATCGAAAGCCAATCAGTAGTAAAAAGATAAGGCAAGGCTAAAAGTCCTGAAACAGAGACAGCTACTGATGTCAAATGTATGGGTTTTATGTCAGGCAAATGCCTCTTCACCATGTTGACGTTAATGCCATAACAAATTGTGGCGGCAACAACATAAAAGGCATAAGAATTAAGGGCAATTTCCCCTTTAGCATTGATAAATATCAAAAAAGCGGAACCAATGAAACCAATTGAAAGACCCACTATTTGCATCAATTTCGACTTTTGCTGATAAAATAATACCCCAAAAATGAACGTGAATGCGGGCGTTAAAGCATTCAAAACACCGACCAAAGAACTACTTAATCCAAGTTGGGCTGCGCAAAACATGAACGCTGGAACGAACATACTGAGCAATCCAGACAAAATAATGTATGGCAATTTTGCCTTTGGAATTTCTCGAAAATATTTCAACGCAAATGGCAAAAACACAGTCATTGCAGCTACCAAACGGATGCTTGCAACTTGCCAAGGTGAAAAAGATTGCATTCCTTTTTTGACCAACATAAATGAGCTGCCCCATGCCAAGGTCAAAACAAAAAATGATACCCAAATTTGTACTTTGATGGGGAAAGAAGGTAGCGTAAATGATGCAGGTGATTTTTTAATTGCGGACATAATTCAATTTTTGTGCAAACTAAATACTTTTATTTGATAAAATAAAATGCTATTTTAGCATACATTGATAACAAAATTGAATCAGAGTTATCAAGCTATGATTTAAATGAAGGAAAGCATACCCCCTCAGTATTTTACCGCCCTGAACTGTAAAATTGATGAATAAAGTGGCTAAAAACTTAAATTAAAGGAGTTCAGTCAAACTTGATGTAATTTCCACATGATGCAAAACCAAGTAAGCTAAAGTGGCTAAAAGCGTTGGCACTAAAGTCCATTGCAAAAGCCATAAAAAAGAGAGTAAAAGGGTCGGTGAAATAGGCAAAATCATCCAAAACCATTCTGTTTTGCCACTCCCTTTCATTTTAGCATTGAGGGGATTATAAAGAAAGTGAAAAAGCTGTTCGATGCTTTGCGAAAAGAAAAACTTAGCGGCGAAAATCTCATAAATATCTCCCTTTTGAGAGCTGGCAATGCTCCGTTTGCGCATTTCTACATCACGTGCGATGCCAATTTTATAGCGAAACCAATAACGGGTATTACCCAAAATGTAGATGTAGCGATAATCAAGTGCCGCCACTAAACGCAACTTTGAAATATTTTTAACCGTTCCCATATATGCAAAAATTGATTTTGTTATGGGTTATTTTACGGTTAAATTGCTCTAAAAGATTCAAAAAACAGAAACAAATTGTATTAAAACTGATAAGAAAAAGTCATATAGTCTAAGGCAGGAAGCGCATTGCCTTTGAAGTCAAAAAGGGTATTATTTTCCCAACTTGAACCTGTTCCCCAAAGGTCTTTCATGGATGTTGAAATCCAACATGGTTCCCAATATTGAATGCCTGAACCACCGCCCGCAATGAC
>JAYTMW010000496.1:0-2387 GCA_043728105.1 Saprospiraceae bacterium
AAAAGCATCGTTGTATTTTGTCGTCACATCGTATGCAACGCCTTTTTTGGTCTTAAAGTTGTAGCCTAATTTCTTCATGGAGAGCTTTTGCGTGCCGTCGTCGAAATTTGGAATGCCTCGTTGCTTGCCCGCCGTATCAACGGAAGGTTCAGCCGTGGCGATATTTTTTTTGAGGTCAATGACGATATAGTCTGCCGTCAATTTCATTTTTTTGTAATTGACATAAGCCGCACCATACAGATAAATGAGGTTGTTGGCATTGTCGAAAATCAAGGAATCTTTGCTGCCATAATCCACGATAGCATCAAGTGAATCCTTTGAAAATTTGACTTTTGTAGTGTCATTTTGTGAAAAATACTGAGGGGTATCACTTGTGTCTTTATTTTCTAAAGCCATACGTCGAGCGATAGAATCAGGCACACCAGATATATTAGGAGCGTTGATGATAGGATTCTTTTGCTTAATATCATTAGGCTTTTGGGCAAACCCAAGGTTGACCAAAAATGTTAATAGAATGATAAAAAAGAGTTTAAATCGCACTTTTAAGGTATATTTTAACTTATTTTTGTAAAGTATTTGAGTACATTTGACATTTAAAGATTTAATAACTTTAAACATTTAGATTTGGTAGCTTTTAAAAAGTATCAAATCTGGATGATTGTAGTTCAATTTTAATTTTTTAATTCTTAATTCCTCATAATTAGCATACTACATGAAGATTTTGACTTTCTTTCTAACGCCCCTTTTCATCCTTTTGCCGCTTTGGAAATTTTCAAATACCGACTTTAACGAAAATTTAACGCCTCCAACTGTTCTGGAAAACAAGGGCGAAGGTACAATCGTAAAGCAAAAAAAAGGCACGGACTATCGAATAAAAAAAGTTGTCATTGATGCAGGGCATGGTGGTCACGACAGCGGCTGCGAAAGTAGCTACGGCATGGAGAAGAAAAATACCCTCGCCATTGCTTTGAATTTGGGTAAAAAAATCAAAGAAGCCTTCCCGCAAGTGGAGGTCATATACACCCGTGAGAAGGACGAATTTATCGAATTGTATGAACGTGCGGCGATTGCCAACCGAGCCAAAGCCGACCTTTTTATTTCCATCCATTGCAACTCCACGGATGGCGTTGCGCCGCAAGGCACGGAGACGTATGTGTTAGGCACAAACAAAATGGAAACCAATTTGGCGGTCTCAAAACGTGAAAATGCGGCTATTTTGCTTGAAAATGATTACGAAAAGCAATACAATGGCTTCGACCCTAACTCAAACGAAGCGTATATAATTTTTAGTTTGCATCAAAATACTTATTTGGATAAAAGTATTTTATTCGGAAAATTTGTTGAAGAAAGCTTCAAAGTGAACGCTGGCAGACGGAGTTTGGGTGTGAAACAAGCGGGCTTTATCGTGCTGCATCAATCGGCTATGCCAAGCGTTTTGGTAGAAACAGGTTTTCTGAATAATGCGAAAGAAGGACAATATATCAGCAGCGAATCGGGTCAAGAAAGTGTGGCGGAGTGTATCATGTTGGCTTTTAGAAAATACAAAAAAAATGTAGAAACCAAAGAAGATTTGCCCGAAGATATTGTCTTCAATACTGAGGGGGGTGTCGTTTTTAAGGTTCAGTTAGCCACCTCTTCGCAAGATATGCGCAACGACACCCGTTGGCAAAGCATCGAAAATCTTGAAGTAGTGAAAGATAGACAACTTTACAAATATTATCACGTGGTGGAAGGTAATTATAATAATGCCTTAGCAGCGTTGAAAAAGATGCGGTCTTCGGGTTTTAATGACGCTTTTTTGGTGGCTTACAAGGATGGGAAGAAGGTTAGTTTGGATGCGGTGAAATAAATTATAATATACACTTTCTCACAAAAATCATCCAAAAATTTATAATTTTGCGCCCTTAAAGTCGTCTATTTCTAAAAAAGGTAAACTATCGTAAAAAGGACACGTTTAAAGTAGGCAATTAAAAGGAGATAAAAGACTTTCGTGATGTTTAAATTTTATCCGTTTTTGTCCTACCTATAAATCTAAAAAAGTCCTTCATCCAGACAATGACAATTTCTAACGAAGCCAAAATTGGCATATTTGCAACGCTCACAATCATAGCGGCATTTTTAGGATACAATTTCCTAAAAGGGAAAAGTATTTTGAATAAATCGGTTACACTTTATACCGACATTCCCGATGCCAAACAATTGCCTCGCTCTGCACCTATTTTCTTCCGTGGCGTGGAAGTAGGCAATGTGCAAGACCTCTTTTTTAAGGCAGATGGTAAGAAAAACGTGACACTTGCTTTAAATTTTAAGCAAAATCCGGGTATTCCTAAAAATGCGGTAGCGCAACTGTTTTCAAATGGTGTTTTGGGTGGCACGGCCGTCGAATT
>JAYTMW010000497.1:0-2062 GCA_043728105.1 Saprospiraceae bacterium
CCGTTTCAATATATCAAATTCTGTTTCCGAAAATTTTTGCCCCGACCAACTGGCTGCTCCTAACAATGAATGCTTTTCAGAAACAAAGGAAGCGGTATAACCCTCTACTTTCAATATCTGATTTCGGGCAAATTCGGGTATTGTAACATAGTCATTATGCTTAAAAACATAGTTGAAATACTTGTTTTTTTCTTCAAAAGAATAGACTTTATTGACAATGTGGTTGCCTGTCTCGTGGGCATTCCAAACGTCCAAAATAATAGGATTACCTTCAAAAGCCTCGGGGTCATAAGGTAAATTTACTTTGCTTGTGGGTGATAACTGGTCAGATGTTTCTATCCAAATTACAGCGTCTTTTACCCCCTCAGTAAACAAATGAATAGCAGCACCTGCATCGAATACCAACCCTAATTCTTTTAGTTTCTCAAATAAAACGCCTACTACATTTTGAATTTCATTTGATTGATGCATTGCCAGAGAAGTAGAACGAATTTTATCCAAAGCAGCTTCAATTTCTAAATCACGGTTTTTATGTACTAACTCAGTGGTACGCTCTTGCACTTGTTTTTCAAGCGTTTCATTTTGGGAGGCGAGTATATTTTGTTTTTCAAGAGAAAGGTTTTCAATTTCGATGAGTTTTTGTTGTAATGAGATATTGGTTTGAGCGAATTCGTAGCCCAAAAATAAAGCGACAGAAAGGGGTAAGCATATTTGAGAAACCGCATAGAAATATGGCAAATATGGCGCAAAATTTGTAATAATATTGACGCTGAATATAAATAAACACCAAAAAATAAACACCAATATTCCTCCTATGGCGATAATCCATGCCCCTTTCTTTTTGTAGATAACACCGCTAATGGCTATTCTAATGATTTCTAAGTATATCGTAAAATTGTAACCAATACCAAAAACGACCCAGCCCCATTTGTAAACAAATAAACTGAGAAGGATGCAAACGATGCCGAATAACGCTATTAACCAAAATATAAGGGAAATTTTTTTATCAAAAAGGCGATAAATAGCTTTTAATAAAAATAAAAAACCGACTACTGCACTCACAACCAGTATGTTGTTTTTCCAATAAATACTTTCTACGGTATTAAAATATTTTATTATACCAGTAAATAGATAAGGAAGAGATATTAAAAAAGTGTAAATAACAAAGTACAGGTTGGTTTTTTGATTTGGGTAATACAAATATAAAGCAAAGAAAAGGATAGTTAAAACAAGATAAAAGCTACCCGCCATGATATTTAAATCCGAATCATTTTCTTTAAACTTATGCTTTTCAAACCAATTTTCGGGCGTATCTAATACAATAGCAAAGCATTTGTTGGTAGTACCAAAATGTGTTCCGTGTAATATATGTGGTTGAAAAGCATAACGGACAGCCAGTAATTGGGGGACAGATTTTTGAATCGGGAAAGAGTTGGGTTGTTCTTGAGGCGTATAAGCACTTATTTTTTTAATATCTTGACTTAAAACCCCAAACCGATGAATCAATTTACCTTGCAAATATATTTCTGTTGCCCCTGATTGTTGTAACAGCATGACCAATTGTTTATCAAGGGTGCTATCTATTTCAAAATGCAATCGAAGCCAAAAAATCTCGCCTGTTTTAGGTAATTGGGGCAAACCGAAAATATCCTTCGTCGGGTCAATGTTCTCCCATGTCGAATCATCAAAATCAACTTTCGCAAAATCAGGATTATCACCTTCATGCCATTTCCAGTTTTTATTCAACAGCACCCCCTCAGTAGGCAGGCTGTCAATGCGAAAAATTTCACTCTTTTGAGCAAAAGCATGCAAAGATAGGATGAGTAATATCAGGGTTAATGACTTCATGATTTTTGGGAGTTTATTATATTTAAAGATTCTTATCGATAAAATTAAGCAAATAAAGAATTAAATTCAAGATTTGTCCAAAATAAATATTGAATTCACCTTTTTAAGCCACTATGGAACGCAGAATAAATAAAAGCACATTTTTTTTACACATAGGAACATAGGTCACATAGTTTTTTACACCTAAAATATTGTCTTAAAGCATTTTATGCAT
>JAYTMW010000498.1:0-1978 GCA_043728105.1 Saprospiraceae bacterium
CGACTTTAAAAAAATTAGTGCAATGGTTAATGATTCCACCGCATGACTACCGTCCGCGCCTGTGGATGCGCCTGTTTGTGAACCCGTTTTTTCATAAAAAAAGTCGTCATGCAATCATTCGATGGTCTGCTCGGTTGGATGTTTTTCCTTACAATCGCTTTGAAGTAGGTGCTTATTCAATCATCGAATCCCATACTCTAATTTCTAACGGTGTAGGTAATGTTCTTATCGGAGAGAAAGTTTTAATCGGTGCAGGGAGTAAAATAATTGGTCCTATAAAATTTGGCAATAATATATTAATCGCTCAAAATGTGTTGATTAGCGGATTAAATCATGATTTTGATGATGTTACAAAACCAATAGTGCTACAAGGTTTTTCTAAAAATGAGATTGTTGTTGAGGATGGTGTTTGGATTGGCGCAGGGGCTATCATCACTGCGGGCGTCACGATTGGACAGAATGCAGTGGTAGGTGCAGGGTCGGTGGTGACTAAAAATGTTGAAGCCTACACGGTGGTAGTAGGCAATCCTGCACGTATGGTTAAAAAGTTTGATTTTACAGTGAATAAATGGGTTAAAATGTCAACAACTACGCCGATTTTAACGTAAAAAAAGGGTTAGATTGTTTCACATACTGAGGGGGTGCTTTTCAAAACCTTTATCAGCAAATTTTAACTTAATTTAAATACTCATATCATGAATTTTATAAACTCAGCCTACGGAGATTTGGAGGAATTGGCTTCGGCATACAGGAATAATTATATCGATGCTGATCCATTTCCAAGCATTCATTTTAGAAATTTCTTTAATGAAGACATTTTGAAAGGCGTTTTAGAAGAATATGAAGATCTTGAGAATAATGCACCTTTGAGATTCAAATCGCCTAATCAAATAAAATTAGCTTCCAAAGGGGAAAATAATTTTGGTCCTAAAACAAGAGCCTTCGTTCATTTCCTCAATTCAGAACCTTTTTTGCAATTTATACAGAGTATTTCTCAAATTGAAGAGACGCTCCTACCCGACCCTTATTTGGAAGGTGGCGGCTTTTTCAAAATAAAATATGGCGGATATGTCAAAATTCATGCTGAACTCAATAAACATCGCTTTTCAAAGCTCGATAGACGGCTTAATGTGGTGATTTATTTGAATCAAAATTGGAAAGAAGAATATGGCGGTCATCATGAATTGTGGAATAAAGACGTGAGTTTATGTTTAAAAAAAGTCATGCCTGAGTTCAATACTTTAGTTATTTTTTCGACAACAGATGACTCCTATCATGGCTCACCAAATCCTTTGCAATGTCCGCCAGATATTTCAAATAAATCATTATCATTGTTTTATTATTCAAATGGTCGCCCTACTCATGAAATTAATGAAGGTTTTGATGACCATTCCATCGTTTACAAACCACGCAACGGCGATAAAAAAGACAATAAAATGTCCGTTTATAATGCATTATTGACCGTTAAAAACGTGATTTTGGCTTTTACACCACCGATTATTCCGAATGTAGCAAAAAAGATTTTTCGTTAATTATTAAAATGATACTCATGTTTTATCATAAAAATCCATTTAAACTGACCACAAAAGAGCAAGTCATTGAAATCATTGGCGTTGCTATATTTTTAATGGTTTTCATCGGTTCATTTCTCAAGGTTTTGTTTTTATAAAAACCGAAGCTAAGGCATTATACTCAATGCCTATTTTTAAGTATGATAATAGAAAACATTCTATCCATAAAAGATTCATTTAAGCATTGGCTTAAAAATCAGGTTATTACTCAAAAGCTCAATAATCCATTCGGGTTTTTGGTATTGACTACCATCGGTTTAGTCTTTGGCAGCCTCGTGCCTTTCCTTGGAATAGGCATCAGTGCAGGTATTATTGTGGGTGTCGTCATGCTGCCATTGATAATATTTTGTATGTTTTATCACCAATTTGGCATCGCCTTCACATTGGTCGTTGCCTTCCTCGTTCAA
>JAYTMW010000499.1:0-17919 GCA_043728105.1 Saprospiraceae bacterium
TATACCCGAACAACAAACCGACTTTATTTTTTGCACCATAGGAGAAGAGCATGGTTTCATAGGCGTGTTTGCATTGATAAGTATATTCATTTTACTCCTATATCGAATGGTTCAAATTGGAGAGCGGCACAAATCTAATTTTGTGCGGCTTTATGCTTATTGCTTAGTAGGCATTTTCTTTTTTCACCTTGTCATCAATGTAGGGATGACAATGGGGCTTTTGCCTGTTGTCGGTATTCCTTTGCCTTTTGTGTCGGCGGGTGGTTCATCGCTTTTGAGCTTTACAGCCATGATTGGCATTTTGCTTAAATTAGATAGCAACCGATATTCAGCTTAATTTTCTCTTCAATAATATTTAATTTTCAAAAAAAATACAGTCTTAGTTTTGGTTATAAACTAACTATTGTATATTTGTTTTGAAATGAAAAATAGAGGCCCCTCAGTATTCTAACAAAAAGTTCTTTGATATTACTTTTTGCAACACATACGAGGCACACAGGACACATAGAAAGGTGTTATTTCTTTATAAAATGTAATAATATTAAATAAAATTCCTCTTTCTATGTGTCCTATGTGCCTATGTGTTTCAAAAAAACATCAAATACTCTATATTATTTTTTACTTGTTACTTAGGTGTTATTTTACGTAAAACTTTTACTTAATTTTAAACAAAAAAAATTAAATAATCACATCAAACATCTATAAAAATGTCAGCAGCAACAATAGCAACAGCGGAAAAAAACATGCCTAAAAGAGGTTGGCTCGATATGGAAATTGACCCATCACTTGACCTTATCGCAGAAATTAATAAACTCAAAAAAGAGAAAAATGCCGTCATTTTGGCGCATTATTATCAAGATAGCGAAATTCAAGATGTCGCAGATTACATCGGTGATTCGCTCCAACTCAGCCAACAAGCGGCCAAAACCAAGGCAGATATGATTGTTTTTGCAGGCGTTCATTTTATGGCGGAGACGGCTAAAATGCTTTCGCCACATAAGAAAGTGGTGTTGCCTGACTTGAAAGCGGGTTGCTCTTTGGCGGACAGTTGCCCGCCCGCTTTGTTCAAAAAGTTTAAAGAAAAACATCCCGACCATATTGTTGTGAGCTACATCAATTGCACGGCAGAGTTGAAAACTTTGACTGATATTTGTTGCACATCGTCTAATGCGGTTCACATTATTGAGAGCATTCCGAAGGAAACGCCTATCATTTTTGCGCCTGATAAAAACTTAGGAGCCTATTTGAAAAAGCAAACGGGTCGTGAAAACATGGTTTTGTGGAATGGAGCGTGTCAAGTACACGAGATTTTCTCGAATGAGAAAATAACGAAATTGATGCACCGTCATCCCAACGCTTTGTTGATTGCGCACCCCGAATGTGAAGCACCTCTTTTGGAAAAAGCACATTACATTGGTTCCACAAGCGGCTTGTTGAAGTTCACCCAAACGAGTGCTGCAACGGAGTTTATCGTGGCAACTGAGCCCGGCATCATTCACCAAATGCAGTTAAAAACGCCGCATAAAACTTTCATTCCTGCGCCGCCCGATAACAATTGTGCGTGTAACGAGTGTCCTCACATGCGCTTGAACACCATGGAAAAATTGTATTTATGTATGAAATATGAACTGCCTGAAATCACTCTACCGCAGTGGGTTATTGACCAAGGTAGAGCTTCCATTGATAGAATGTTGGAGATTTCTGCGAAGGCAGGTTTGGGTTAAATGATGTGAAAAGGGTGATAATTGGACACCCCTCAGTATTTTATTCATATTTTTATCTTTTTTTAAACGCTTTGGGTTAAAACTCAAAGCGTTTTCTTTTTGGTAAAAAAAACAATTTAACTTAATTTACAATATTTAAAATATTGACTGTTAACCTTTTAAAAATTAAATATAATTGTACTGTTATAATTTAAATTTTACTACAAAAAATAATGTACAAAAGTTAGGGTGTAAGACTAAAAATCTTTTTAAAATTGTTTTTACATGCAAGAATTAAGTATATTTGTAACAATTATTTTTGTACATACAAACGAACCCTTAGTTTATTACGTGATGAAAAATTTTTATTCAGACAACCTGTATTACACAACCGTTGCCTTATCCCGTGAAATTTCGACCATTGCAGAAACCGCTTTTCTTGATCTTGGATTAACACCCTCTGATGCTTATTTAATTATGGTGGTTAATGAAAAACCTAAGATTCAGCCAACAGAGATTAGTGAAAAGATTCTCCTCGCTCCCTCCACAATTACGAGAATGGTTGAAAAATTGGAAAAACGCAACATCCTCAGTCGCACTCAAGAAAGCAAATACACATACATCAGCTCCACCCCCAAAGGGCAAGATTTGTATGAGTTAATTGTGAAAAAATGGCATGAGATTGACGGCATTTTCTTAGCTCGCTTGAGTCCTGAAACAGTGTCAAATTTGGTTAGCACAACTTTTGATGCTGCAATGAAGCTAAAAAATTAAGCTATTTTAGGTAATGATGATTGATAAATGATGAATTGTTAAGATGTTGATTATCAACGTTTTATACTTCATAACATAAGTTTATTTATCTTTTATTCCTAATCTAAAACAAAATGGGGTTACGGCATTGGTTCAATGTTGTAATCCCATTTTTGTATTAACGCATTGAAATTATTTTAAACCACAAATTTTACGAATTGTCGAATTTACGAATTTAGTATTTGCAGTAAAAATTCGTAAATTCGTAAAATTTGTTGTTTAAAAATATATTATACAATTTTTAAAGGAATTCGTATTTAATTTTAACTATTTTTAAGAATTTTTATACTTTTATCAACAATTTTTGCAACCCTTCAAAAGTCCCCTTGTCATTAATATCAAACTAAAACAATAAATTCTCTTGCAAGTGAATACTCATTTCGACATTGTAGAAGCGTGCATACGCGGCGACCGAAAGGCGCAATTTGAATTGTATAAATTATACTCGAAAGCGATGTATAATATCAGTCTGCGAATGTTGGGCTCGGTGGAAAATGCCGAAGACGCTTTACAAAACGCATTCGTAGATGTATATGCCAAGATAGACACTTTCCGTTTCGAGTCGTCCATTGGGGCTTGGATAAAACGTATTGTGATTAATCAGTGTATTAACATGTTGAAAAAGAGGAAAATAGAGTTCTCTGAGTTGAATGAAAATTTGAGTCACGTGGAGGATACCCCCTCAGTATCCGACGAGGTTTTGAACGTGGCGGTGATTCAAAAAGCAATCATGGGGCTTCCCGAAGGTTATCGAGTCGTGTTTTCACTTTATGCCATGGAAGGCTACGACCACGAAGAAATTGGTGAGATACTCGGCGTGAGTGAGGCAACTTCAAAATCGCAGTATTCGAGAGCAAAGGCAAAATTGAGGGAGACTTTGCAGTCGCCTCGTCACGTTTTAGTCAATTAAAAATTAAAAATTAAGAAATAAAAATTCGTGGCATAGACGAATAGATAAGTACCATTTTTAAAATTTAGTTTTTTTATAAAATATTGATTATCAGTTATTTATGCAGTAATTAATTCTACATTTTTAATTTTTAATTAAAATTATAGTCCTAATTCAACTTAACAAAAGATGAAAAATTTGGATAACATAGAAAAGTTTTTGCTCGATAACCGAGAACGATTTGATACGGAAGAACCCCGTACTCATCTTTGGGCGAATATTGTAGAACGATTGGAGGGGACAGATAATATAGAGCATTTTATAGCATCAAACCGTTCTGATTTCGACCGTGAAACGCCTTCTTTAAAAGTGTGGGCTGCCATAGAAAAGCAAATGGTCGTCAAGGATAATCTTGAAATTTTCATAGAAAATAACCGCCCCGCTTTTGATTCAGAAACGCCTTCGGAGCGTGTATGGACAGGTGTGGAACAGTATCTTCAAGGTGAAAAAGTTGAGCAATATGTCCGTGAAAATCGCTATGATTTTGATTCAGAAATACCCAATTTGAAGGTATGGGCAAATATCGAAAGGGCATTGCCGAATCAAAATAAAGGTGCTAAAACATTGACTTTCAATTGGTTACGTCGTGCAGCGGCAGCTATTGCGCTTTTAGTTATGGGTGTAGGTATTGGCTTATTTATCAACAATAAAAACAGCCATGGAGCAATGGTAGGAACTGTCCTTGAGTTTAAAGAAGCAGAGGAATTCTACAACCTAAAAATGGAATCTCAAATGGCAAAATTAGTGGGTTACAATCCCGACCCCTCAGTATTGAATGACTTGAAAAAGGTGGATGAAGTAAGAAAAGAGTTAAAAGCAGAATTGGAGCAAACACCCGATACTAATCAAGAAGAAATCATCAGACGCTTGATTCAAAATTATCAAACTAAATTAGGTATTTTAGAACGTGTATTAAATAACATCGAAGAACATCAGATTGAATCACAAAAAAAACAACAGCAAAATGGAAAAATTTAAAATTGCAGGAATCGTGGCGTTGCTTGTTGTCGGAAGCCTCTTCGCCAAAGCAGGTAATATCTCGACAAATTATAATCAGCCAGAGCCAGGTACAGATACCGTGAAATGTAAAGAACAGCAGTTTACAAAGTCGTTCAACAAAACCTTTAACGTGAATGCGAAGCACCTCGTGGTCTTAGCCAATAAATATGGTAAAGTGGATGTGAAGACAGGCAGTGGCAATCAAGTAGTGGTGAATGTTACAATTACTGTAGAGACAAGCTCTGATAAGTCGGCTCAAAAAGTATTTGACCGTATTAACATTGCTTTTTCCGAGGGTCCTGATTTTGTGAAAGCGGAAACGGACATAGAATCTCAAAACGGTATTAACATTGGTGGCATTTGGGGTAGTAACTCTGTAGAATTTCACATTGATTATGATGTGACAATGCCCGCAGGGAACATGCTTGATGTGAGCAACAAATATGGAAACACACACGTTGCAGCTTTGACAAATTGGGTAAAAATGGAACAAAAATATGGTGATTTTCGCATTGATGCAGCGGGTTCAATGAGCATTGCGTTGGCTTATGGCGGTGGCACAATCGGACAGGTGAACGGGCTTTCAGGCACTGTTTCTTATGGCAAATTGAGCTCAAAAGGGACTAAAGATATTGACTTAAAAACCAAGTATTCGGAGTTCAAATTTGATAAAGTGAGCACCATGAATTTGCAATCAGCTTATGACGATTATGAAGTAAATGACATCAATACTGTCAAAATTGATAGCAAATATGGTGATTTCTCCTTTGGGAACGTCAATAACATCTCAATTACGAGTGCTTATACTGATTTTAAAATAAAGCAAATCGAGTCGTATGCTATGATGAAAACAAGCTATGGCGATGTAAAAATTGATGATGTGAAGAACGGTTTTAACAGCTTAGATTTCAATGGAAATTATACAGATTATACCGTTGGCATTGCCCCTTCTGTATCGTATCAATTGGATGTAAAAACGAGCTATGGCGATGTGAGAAGACCGTCTTCTTTGAAAACAACCATTGAAAAAGAAAAGGGTTCAAGCCTTGAAATCATCGGTGTGGTAGGCGACGGCAATACAAAAAGTACAATGAAAGTGCGCTTGAATTATGGTGATTTGAAATTAAAATAAAGGCTTTAAAAAGCTTGGAAAATAATCAGATTGACTAATTTCCAATGATTATCAATCAGTTTGATTATTGAGGTACGTTTTTTGCTTGTTATCATACATAAATTAGCATAACGATAATGTTTTTTCATACTAATTTTGGTTTCAGCCTTCTTGACTACATCAAGAAGGCTTTTTTTTATGAAAAATATCTAAATTGCCTCAAAATACTGAGGGGCCGCTTTGAGACCCTTTTCAAGAAAACTTTATAAATTAATATTGACATGAAAATCAAATTTTGTGGTGCGGCACGTGAGGTAACAGGCAGTAGTCATTTACTCACCTTAGACAACGGATTTACAATACTATTGGATTGTGGTCTCTATCAAGGCAATTCTGATGCGTTGGAAACTTTCAACGATACATGGCTTTTCGACCCTGCCAAAATTGATTGTATGGTGCTGTCTCACGCCCACATTGACCACACGGGCAAAATGCCAAAATTAGTGAGAGACGGTTTCAAAGGAGCTATTTATTCGACCCACGCCACCCGTGATTTATCGGCAATCATGTTGCTCGATAGTGCGGGCATACAGGAGAAAGATGCGCAATCTGACAATAAAAAACGCATAAAACAAGGCAAAGAGGCTAATATTCAACCACTTTATGACACCAATGATGTGACCCAAACCATGAAACAGTTTGCGAGTTACAGCTATCATCGTTGGTTTTCCATTCATCCAAATGTTGAGGTTTACTTCTCCGATGCGGGTCATATTTTAGGTTCGGCGAGCGTGACACTTAAAATTACTGAGGGGAGTAAAACCACCATGTTTGGTTTCACGGGTGATGTGGGTCGCCCCAATCGCCCCATTTTACGTGACCCTACGCCCATGCCTGCGTTGGATTATCTGATTTGTGAATCCACTTATGGCGACCGTTTGCATCAAGAAGCACCGCAAGAAACCGACCGTTTTGTAAAAATTATCCGTGAAACGTGCGTGCAAAAGCGGGGCAAAGTCATCATTCCTGCGTTCAGCGTGGGGCGCACGCAGGAGATTGTGTATATGCTCGATAAGTTGGCGGCTGATGACCAATTGCCACACATTCCTGTTTATGTGGATAGCCCGCTTTCGGTGGATGCTACGGATGTTTTCATCAGTCATCCCGAATGTTTTGATGAAGATTTGCACAAATACATGATGCACGATGCGAACCCATTTGGCTTCAAAGATTTGCATTACGTCAAAAAAGTAGAAGATTCAAAGGCTCTCAACGCTTTGAAAGAACCTTGTATCATCATCGCATCGTCGGGAATGGCAAATGCGGGGCGGGTGAAACATCATATTTTTAACAATATTGAAGACCCAACTTGCACGGTTCTGATAGTCGGTTATGCTTCGCCGAATACACCTGCGGGTCAAATGCGGGCGGGCGTAAAAACGTTGCATTTATTTGGCGAAGAAAAAAAGGTAAATGCCCGCATTGAGGTCATGGATTCTTTTTCAGCCCACGGCGACTACAAAGAAATTATTGGTTTTATAAAAAATCAGAAACCAAGTTTGAAAAAAATGTTCCTTGTGCATGGTGATTATGATACGCAACAAGTGTTTGCAAAGACCTTAAATACTGAGGGGTTCCGAAATGTTGTAATTCCTGAATTGGGGGAAGAAATTGTTTTGGTATAAAGATAAAAGGCTGTATTTATTAACCATTTTTTATCATAAAATATTGATAATCAATGATTTATAAATACAGCCCATATTTTTTAATTTAGAAATAACCAAAGAAAATCAAATAAATCCATACTTCCGCTTAATTTTGGTGGCAATGGTTTTTGCGCTTTTTACTTTTTCAAATACATTGTCAAAGTCTTCTTTTGATAATTCTCCTTTATGAATATTTACATCGTTAGTCATAAGCATTTTTACTCTTTCCATATCATCCTCAAAAATTTGTGAACAATCTAAGAAAGACTTATGGTCAAGATAATCTCTTCCTGTTAT
The DNA here is from genome assembly GCA_043728105.1 of Saprospiraceae bacterium. GTDB lineage: Bacteria > Bacteroidota > Bacteroidia > Chitinophagales > Saprospiraceae > JAAFJT01. The sequence continues at coordinate 7,579 of JAYTMW010000499.1, forward strand.
ATCTAACTCTAAATGCAAATCTCTTAAACTTTGAGTCGGAAAAATATTTGGATTTATTTCCGTATTGATATACAAAAAGGCAAAAAGAATTTTGTCCGCATCAAAACCTACAACCACCTTTCTTTTAATTTTAGGAGGAACCGTATTATTGTCGAAATATCTTAAAACCGAACCAATCTTTAAATTATTTACTGCAAGTTGCTCTCTGAATTCATCAGGAAATAAATCACCTAACTGTTGCATACGAATTGAAGGTTGTTTGATTTTCAAGATTAATTCGGATATATTTTAGCATTTCTTCGTTAGCACCGCCTTCTTGTGCAATATCAATTGTGTCCATTTCATTATCAATAGCATTATTCCATGCTGTTTTATGAGATTTATCACTTAACTGATCAAAATTTAGATTGCTATTTTCTTGAATGGACTCTGTTAAACACTCAATATTACTTTCCGAAAGTTCCTCAATGTCACACTTCTTTTTTGCAACAACGAAGTGGTTTTTTTCAATTTCAAACCATTCTTGATAGTTGAAATCGGAACTAACCCAAGCACTATCACCTCGTACAACTTTAAAAATTTCGTAAGACTTAGAAGGCACGGGTCCATTTTTCATTGCTATATAAAAATCTCCTGTAATTGGCACACCATAATACGTCAAATGCTTTTGGTCTGCGAAATACAAGATTTTAAAAATCTTATGAAAATCACATTTACCACCTAATCCATCCAATACAAAAAGTATTGAATTAAGCATTTTGGTTGTATTCAAATTGAATTTGTTGTTCATTTTAATAATTTTATGATACCAAAAATAGATATTTTAATTGAAACTACCAAATAAAAACAAAATGTTTTTAAATATTTGTATTCAAAACTACTTTTATTTGGTATTTGAAATATTGTATATTTCCTCAATTGACCAAAACCTAAGCAAGTACAGCACTTCTCTTTTGCTCCCAAACCCATGCTGTTCTCATAATATCTTCGATGCTGCGTTTCGCTGCCCAACCTAATTTCGTTGTTGCTTTATCATTGTTGGCGTAAATAGCCACCACATCACCTGGGCGACGTTGACCAATGCGGTATTTGAAAGGTTGATTGTTCACTTTTTCAAACGCATGAACCGCCTCCAAAACCGTGACACCTTCGCCAATACCTAAGTTGAAAACTTCAAAATTACGGTCGTTCTTACCTTCCATAACGTATTGCAAAGCCAACGTATGCGCACGACCCAAATCCATGACGTGGATGTAATCACGCACACATGAGCCGTCACGAGTCGGATAATCATCGCCAAAAATAACCGTTTCTGCCCGCTTGCCGATAGCCGTTTCCGTGATAACAGGCACCAAATTATTCGCCACATTGCGAGCCGATTCACCAATCAAAGCACTTTCATGTGCGCCCGCAGGATTGAAATACCGCAGAGCAATGGCATTGATTAAGGGATTTATTAAAGTAAAATCTTTCAACATATTTTCACCAATTTGCTTTGTGCGAGCATAAGGGCTTTCCGCTTCTTGAAAAGGTGTTTCCTCCGTCACGGGTAATGCTTTTGCGTTGCCATAAACGGAGCAAGACGATGAAAAAATGATGTGTTTTACACCAAACTCTTCGGCGCACATCAATATATTGTTCAAACTATTAAGGTTGTTGTGGTAATAAAGCAAAGGCTTTTCGACTGATTCACCCACGGATTTTAAAGCCGCAAAATGAATGATACCTTTAATATCTTTATTTTCTAAAAAAATACGACGGGTTTCTGTCGCATCACAGAGGTCAACGTCGTAGTTTCGCACTCTTTTTCCAGTGATGGCTTCAATGCCCTCCAATACTGAGGGGTCGGCATTAGAAAGATTGTCAACGGAAATGACATCAAAACCATTGTCTATCAAATCAACAATGGTGTGGCTTCCAATATAGCCGCAGCCGCCTGTAACAAGAATTTTTTTCATGTGTTATAAATTATATCAATGTGTAAATTATTCTAAATCAATTTTTTATCTCAAAAATATGCCAAAATGTCTCAAAATACTGAGGGGCCTCTTTTTTCAATGCTTATGCAAAAGTAATTGACATTTCAAATAAACCTATACTTACAATGTGTAAATATTTAATTCAAAAAAAAGAAAATTTAATTGCGCAATATGAATCTATCATTGCTTACTGAAAAAGTCATTCCAATTGCTATCGAAGCGGGAAAAAAAATTATGGAAATCTACAATACCAAAGATTTTCAAGTAGAATATAAGGAAGATGACTCACCATTGACCATTGCGGATAAGGCTTCTAACGATATTTTAAACGCTCAATTGTCCGTTTTAACGCCTCATATTCCCATTATTTCAGAAGAAAATGATGCTATTCCTTACGAAGATAGAAAAGATTTTTCCTATTGTTGGGTACTCGACCCACTCGATGGCACAAAGGAATTTGTGGCTCGAAACGGTGATTTTGCGGTCAATATTGCCCTCATTCATTTTGGAAAACCCGTGATTGGCATTATTTGCGTACCCGTTTTAGGCATCATTTATTGGGCCGTAAAAGATGGTGGTAGCTACAAAATTGAGAAAAATATTCAAGAAAAAATAATGTGTAATACTTTTAATATCAATGACTTAGGTCTTCGGGTGCCTGTTTCAAGGTCAAGTTTAAACGAAGCCACGAAGCAATATATCAGTCGTTACAACGAGCCTGTTTTGCTACCTCGTGGCAGTGCTTTAAAGTTTATGAACATCGCAGAAGGCTCTGCCGACATCTACCCACGCATCGGTACAACAATGGAATGGGATACCGCCGCACCACAAATTATTATTGAAGAAGCAGGTGGAAAGCTTTTAGATATGATTACCAAACTACCTTTTGTTTACAATAGACCTTCACATAAAAATCCAGATTTTTTGGCAATGGGCATTTGTGAGGGAGAATTTTCGTAATGGGCCCCCTCAGTATTTTCTTGATATTATAAATTTCAAACAAATTATCACATTAATTTATCATCCAATTTTCTACTTTTGTGGTAAGTTATTATTCATCAAAATTAAAATTTATAAATTATGCAAAAAAAAGCAATACACCTTTTTCTCGCAATGCTTTGCGCTTTTTCGTTTAATCTTAATGCCCAAGTTGAATACACGGGCTCTAATTTTCAAGATTATTTATACAAGACAACAGGCATAGACAGCATCATAGCGGAGGAGTATGACACACTTACTAAGAAATTAGTGCCTGCCGATTTAGATAAATTCACTTACAATGCGCAATGCAAAATCACTAAAACGGTCTCCAAATCTTGGAATGTGGCTCAAAAAAAATGGATCGATTATGAGCAAACCCTTTTCAATTATGACGCACAAGCCCGTTTGACGAGTTATCAAATACAGGTTTTGAGAAGTGCTGTTTGGACGGATTCTGTTCGTGTCAATTATGCTTACACGGGTACAGCTACGCAAGAGACAAGCCAAACGACGCAATTATTGCGTGGTACAGTTTGGACAAACGATGAGTTGAAAGAGTTTACTTACACCGCCGCTAAAAAGGTGGCTACCGAAACGGAGAAAGGTTGGGATGGTTCAACGTGGCTCAATAACAACCGTACAACAAATACTTATGATGCTCAAAATCGTATCACAACGCTTTTACAGGAGGATTGGGATGCTACGAAATGGGTCAATTTATCCCGTGAAACTTACACTTTTAATGCCCAAAGTAAGTTACAGAATGTCAAAAATGAACAGTGGAATAAATCAACAAATATGTGGGAGGCTTCTGAACTTTTAACCTTTGCACTTTCACCTAATGGACGTAAAGTATCTCTTGGCATTAATTTTTTCGGAATCCCGCTCAATGTTGATTATTTGGGTTCTACTACGGGTTATTTGGATACTGTAAATATTTATCTTGCGACTACGTTGTTTTCAAGAATACGTTTTGTGTATAATTCAGCGTGTCAAAAAACAGCTACTAATGACCTCGTTTTTCTACAAAATGCAGTTAGTATTTCTCCTAATCCGACAACTGATAATTTGACAATTCGGATGAATGAATTAGAAGGCGATGCGTTTTCAGCTGTTATTTTCAATGCCTCAGGCACAGCCGTTGAAGGATTTCAATGGAAAGGAAAGTCAGATCAACAGAGGGATGTCAGCAGATTGTCGAATGGTTTATATTTTCTTTCGGTGAAAGGTGAAAAGTGGCAAGCTGTACATAAATTTGTGGTGCAGCATTGACGCAACTATTTGATTACCAAATAGTTGTGAAGAAATAAAAAGCCCATATCTGTGTTGATGTGGACTTTTTATTTTGTAAGAAATGCTCGTATTTTAAGTTGAAATAGTATGTTTTAAAACCCCGGCAAATATTCCGTTTCCTCTTCCTTTTTAGGTTTTTTATCCAACTTTTCAGAAGGCTTTTTAGCGGGTAAAAGTGCGCTAAAAATATTTTGAGATTTGCCCAAAGATGGCGGTGGTGTAGCCTCTGCCGTTTCATCATCTGAGTAATGGGTCGGTTTTTCAATGATGGGTGGTGCTTTGCCTCCAAAGTGCTGCGCTAAACGATTTTGCACATCCGCACGGCGCACATCACCGTCCGAAAATGCCGCTTTTACTTTGGTTCGATTGGAGGTAATATTGTAGTTTTTATTTATATTTCCGTTAATGTTGTAGTAAAGATTAAACAAGCCGTTGCGTTTATCGGGTTGAGCTTCAAGGCTTGGGTTGAAGAGTTTGAAGCGACTCATTAAAACTTGACCTGCGTTCAAAACGATGTTGTAATCCATGTCTTGATTAAAGGAATGTTGACCCGATATTTGCAGATTCACGGCATTGGTTTGGATAAACATGGTTGGAATGTGAATCGTTTGACGAAAAATTTCAAATTGATTGCTCAAATTATGAAAGCGAATGTGCTTCAAATCCTGAATTTTGATGAATGCAGAAAACTTTTCAACCATTTTCATGCCTTTTAATTCGCCGTCGTCCACGCTCACATCGCCTAACACGTGGAGCTTATCTTTCATAAAATTAAACCCTTCATCCCAAAAACCATTGATGACCATGCGAGCATTTACCTTGCCGCTGATGTTATCATTTTTCATCACTGTTTGACCAAAGTTGTTACATTCTTTGAAAAATTCTGAAATATTTACTTTGTTCGTCGTCAATTTTGTGATTAGGTGAGGGCGATAACCTAATTCCATGCGCCCGTCTAAATCCCAACCGCCATTCATGGCTATGGCACTGCCTTTGAGCAAAACATCATTGCCATTCAATTCCAAATTACCTTTGAAATTGCGACCAATTATTTTATCATAAACAAAAAGATTAACCGACGATTCAAAACGCCCTTTCATGCGATTTAATATTGGAAATTGCTTCCGATACTGAGGGGTCGGCATACCTTTCGCAGCGTAGGCATAGGAGGAAGGCAGGACAAGTTTTTTCTCTGGAGAAGCCACTGCTACTATTTTTCCTGCGTCAATTTTCTCAGCCACCAAGCGGGCTGAGAAATATAAATCTTCTGTATTGGAAGCATCATCCAACAAAACAGGCAACCAATTATGACATTCTCCCGTCAAAGTTGCGTCGCTGCCTAAGCCTCTGAGATTGAAGTTTTTAACGATAATTTGATTGTTATCGAAGTGTAACACGCCATTTGCGGCTATATTTTCTCCTTTTATGTTCAATACAGCATTGTCGAGCGTCAAATCGCCTGAGGCTTGTGTTTTTTGAAAAGCATTTCTATTTTTAAAATCAGACACTTTGCCTACCACTCTCAAGTCGTTACAGCGAATAATACCTGAGCCATTTTTTAAGTTGGGATTGCCAATCAAGCCCATCAACATACCCATCGGCAAAGCTCCATTGGCAGTGAAAAATACTGAGGGGTCTCTCAAATTCGTCAATTTAAAAGCAACATCAAACGGATTACCGATAAAAGTCGCTTTTCCATTTTGCACATCCAGTACAGATTTTTTATTGTTAAAATTCAGTTTGAAGGCTACATTTTTCAAAGGTTCTTTGAGATAAGGGCTTTCTACACGTCCATTGCGAAATTGAACATCGGCCTGAATTTCAGGCATTTGGGTTTTCGTTACCAACCCTTTTATCGTAAAATTAGACGTAAAATCGCCCGAAGATTTGAACTCCTTAAAACCTGCCGAATACTGAGGGGGTAGCAATTGCAGTAAATTTGTCAGATTACCTTTTGTATTTTGAGCTATGATATTGATAAAAGTACCCTTCTTTGGCACAAGCTGAACCAAGCCACGCATCGAAAAAGGCATGGAAGAAATATTCAGCCCAAGATTGCTGAATGAGTAAATATTTTTAACCATATCAACAGAAATGCTGCCGTTAATACTGAGGGGTTTGCCTTGCATATAACGGTCTTTCCCGTTTTGGAAATAAGCCACATCCAAGTCTCCTTTGCTTTTTACGCCAAATTTTTTACTCCCAAAATTACCCGTCAAGAAGGCATTTTTTACTTTCAAATCAAAATTTACCACGTTCGGAACGTTCTGATAAATGACTCTCACGTCTTGCAATTTTGCTTTTTCTATCAATAATTCAACACTTTTCGTTGTTTTTACGTTAGAAACCTTGACAATGTCGTAATTATTTTGCCCCGCTGCATTGGTTTTCAAAACCACTATACCGTCCTTTATCACAATGGCTTCAATGGCAATATTATCTTTAAATAAACTAAAAAAACCGACTTGAAAAGCCACCGTGCGTGCCTTCACGAGATGCCCACCAAAAGCATCATTTAGAAAAACGCCGTCTAATTGTGCCGTCGCATTCGGAAAATCACTGATGAGTGAGAGGGAAAATTCTTTAACCGTGAGCTTGGTTTTGAGTTGTTTATTCACTTCTTTTACAACCATACCACCAATTTTATCCTCCATAACACCCGCAACGATGATGAGAATGGAAAACAAACACACAAAAATGAGGGTTGAAGCCCATAACACTTTCTTTACCTTAGCCCAATGGTTTTTCTTGGGCTTTGGCGGCGGTGTATAAGGGCGCAACGGATCGTGCGGATTCAATATGGGTGGTAGTTGATAGCTCATAGTGCATATATAAAATAAAAAATTTAGATTGTTTTATGCAAAAATAATGGGATTGTTTTAAAAAGTGAAAAGTATTACAAAAAAAGGTGTAAATTATTGATAATCAATGTTTTATGAAAGTATTTTTATTTTAATAAAATTTAACTCTTTTTTAAACGACTCCAGTATAGATTACATTGTTCCCATCACTATTTTTGATACTCTAAAAGTTTTGTCCTAACTTGCCAGCTATGAGCAAACCCATTCTTAATCCACTTGACCAATTGACCGAGGAACAACGCAAAGTGTTGTACTCGCTCCGACCTTCTCGGATGGTTCTGCCTATCCTTTTGGGCTTAGGCGTGGTGGGTTGGATGTTTTGGCATAATTTCGATAGAGAAAAATTAAGTCAAATCAATTGGACTACCTCTACTTTTCTTTGGATTTTTACAGCAATGGTGCTTTTTGTGTTGCGGCATTTAGCCATGTCTATGCGCATGTGGATTATCGCTCAAAAACATTTTTCCTTTCGAAAATGTATAGAATTGGTCTTGATTTTTGAGTTTAGCCTTAGTATAACGCCTACAACCATTGGCGGTTCGGCAGTTTCGCTTTTTGTTCTTACACAAGAAAGGCTCTCGGCAGCCCGCACAACGACCATCGTTTTATACAAAGTTGTCTTGGATACCATGTTTTTTGTTGGCACATTTCCGTTGCTTTTTCTCTTGAATGGCCCTCAAATTATTGCACCTGGCATGACCAATTTGTTGCAACCGACCATTGAGGCAAAGCTATTTTACTTCACTTATTTGGGCATGGCGAGCTACGGATTGTTCCTTTTTTATGGTTTATTTGGCAATCCCGCACTCATAAAACGCTTGTTGGTAGGCATAACAAGTCTGCCTTTTCTGAACAGATTTAAAGCAAAAGCCGAGCGTTTGGGCAGCGAAATCATCTTAGCGGCGCAAGAACTGAAAAACATGGGTTGGCAACAACACGCTCTTGCGTTCCTCTGCACATGGTTGGCTTGGACACTCAAATTTTTCCTTATTTCATGCTTGGTCATTGGTATTTATCGCCCCGAAATGGACGTACATCGTGAAGTTTTGCTCTATTCTCGCTTGCAGGCTATGTTTATTATTATGGCATTGTCGCCTTCTCCTGGAGGGGCGGGTATTGCGGAAGGCTTGTTCCCAAAACTCATGGTTGACTTCATTCCGTCGGCTTCCATCGCTACGGTGGTTGCCCTTATTTGGCGTTTGATTTCTTATTATCCATACTTGGCCTTGGGTGCGATTGTTGTGCCTAATTGGATTCGGAAGGTGTTTTTTAAGAATATTCAAGTGCAAAAAAATGCGGAGAAAAAAAAATAGTGAGGCCCCTCAGTATTTTCAAAAAAAATGCAAGACAATTGGATATTGTCTTGCATTTTTTTTAATTATTAAAAACCACATTAATTCTTCTTTTGCACTTTAAGCACCTTAATCTTTGCTGTGCAAAAAAACGCACTGAAAAGGACTAATGAAAAAAAATAAGCACGTATGAGAAACGTTATAACTCATTGATTATCAAGTACTTCGACATTCCGTGTTCCGTGTTTTTTTATTCGATATTCACTTATTACCTCGGCACTTCAATTTTTTTCACAATATCCATAATCACATCCTTTGTGCTATAACCTTCCATTTCACGCTCAGGCGTAAGAATGATACGGTGATTCAAAACAGGATATGCCACAAATTGCACGTCTTCTGGAATCACAAAATCACGTCCGTTGATGGCGGCAATGGCTTTGGATGTTTTCATAATGGCCAATGACGCACGGGGTGATGCGCCCAAAAACAGGTCGCCATTGTTACGGGTGTTGTGCACGATATTGGCGATGTAATCAATCAATTCGTCCTTGATATATACTTTTTCTACCAACTCTTGACAGGCTTTTAAGTCCTCGGGTTTCAAGACTGCATTCACGTCTGCGGTTTGTTTTTGCTTGAAATCGTCTTTAAAACGCTTCAAAATTGCTTTTTCTTCGTTCAAATTAGGATATTCCATGTTGATTTTGAAGATAAAACGGTCGAGTTGTGCTTCGGGCAATTTGTATGTGCCTTCTTGCTCAATCGGGTTTTGCGTCGCCATCACGAGGAACGGAAAACCCATCGGATAGGTCTTGCCGTCGATGGTCACTTGGCGTTCTTCCATGACTTCAAAAAGGGAGGATTGCGTCTTGGCGGGCGCACGATTTATCTCATCAATTAAAACTATATTGGCAAAAACAGGGCCCGAATTGAAGTAAAATTGAGAGGTTTGCATGTTGAAGACCATCGTGCCGACTACGTCTGTTGGCATCAAATCGGGTGTGAATTGGATGCGGCTAAAATCAGCTTGAATGGTTTTTGCCAACAATTTTGCCGTCATTGTTTTAGCAATGCCTGGCACACCTTCAATCAGCACGTGACCGTCGCAAAGGATAGCTACAATCAACAAATCCATCATATCGGTTTGCCCAATGATGACTTTTGCCAACTCCCTTTTGACTGATTCAATAGCGTTGCCCACCCGTGAAAGGTCTAATCGGTTTTGACCCCAACGATTTTCTTCGTGGTGAACGACCCCCTCAGTATTTTGAGCCAAAATCGGTTCGTCTTGCGTTTCTTGCGGCTCTAATTCTTGATTTTCCATTGTATTGTCTATATTGTTAAATTGTTGTATAGCTGAATTGGAGAAAGTGGTTTAGTAACGAGTAAATAATAACACAATCCAATTGAATTTTTTTTTTACAACACATAGGCACATAGGAAACATAGTATTATATGTAACTCCTTAATAATCAACACTTTATGTAATTTCTATGTATCCTATGTGCCTATGTGTTGTAAAAAATGACCTATTTATTGTTTACTCTAAAATTCTGTTTACTAAACCGCCCTGTCCTATTACTTACAAATCTTATAAAAATTATTTAAAAGTTGATGAAATTCTATCATCGTATCTTCCGTAATATCATTGACATAGATGCGGCGTTCAAAACCGACGATGCGTTTTATGCGCTCTTGTGGCACGTCCGATTTTATGGCTAAGGTGTTCATAAACGCTTCATCCATGTCTCTTGATGCCAAATGGTATCGTTCACGCACAAAGGTTTGGAACTGTTTCAACATCATGTCGCACAACCTAATGTGTTCACCCTGAGCGAAATACATATTGCCAATAGTTTGAATAAAGTCCAAAGAGGTATTGGATTTATCTTCCAAAACAGGAATAATCCGTTGGCGGCGTTTGGCGGCAAA
>JAYTMW010000500.1:0-2691 GCA_043728105.1 Saprospiraceae bacterium
ACAAAAGCAAAAACAGTGCATTACTTTTCCGCCGATTGAAATCGGCGGTTACAAATATTTCGTCCCTAACGGGACGGCAAGGCTGCGTAACATCAGTTATAATTTTTATTTTTTGCAAAATTCGGCTTTTTTATGGTTAATGTAGCAAAAAATAAAGCCTAAAATTTGCCAAACTGACTTTAAATGTTGTACATTTGGCAAAATTTAAAAGATTCAGAAGGATGAAAATTGTAGGCAGACAAAAAGAAATAGACCTCTTGCAAAGTTTATTGGCGCAAGAAGAAGCGTCGTTCGTGGCGGTTTATGGGAGAAGGCGTGTTGGCAAAACCTATTTGGTGCGGCAAGTGTATAAAAAGCAAATGGTCTTTGATTGTAGTGGTGTTCTTCGCGGCGACACAACGCAACAATTAGAAAATTTTTGGCGCACACTCTGCGACCAATACCCTAAAAAAGCTCCAAATACACCACCTCAAACGTGGATTGAAGCCTTTTTTCAATTGCGCGCTGTCTTAAATACGTTAAAATCGGATGCGCCAAAAGTCATTTTTTTAGATGAAATCGCTTGGTTTGAGACACTCAATTCAGGTTTTTTGAGTGCTTTGGATGGGTTTTGGAACCAGTATTGTACCAAACGTTCAGACATTATTTTAGTCATTTGTGGCTCTGCCGCTTCCTGGATAATCGAAAAAGTCATCAATGATAGAGGCGGTTTGCACAACCGTTTGACGCATCGAGTGCTTTTAAAACCGTTTACTTTGGGCGAAACAAAGGCGTTTTTAGAATCAAAAAAAGTAAGACTGACGCTGAAAGAAATTGCTCAAATTTATATGGCCGTTGGGGGCATTCCTTATTATTTGAAGGACATAAAGGCGGGATTCAGCGTCCCTCAAATACTTGACCAACTGTTTTTTGAGGAGCAAGCCCTTTTGAAAGATGAATTTCAGAACCTGTATGCCGCCCTTTTCAAAAACAATACTTTCCACGAAACGATTGTGGCCGCCTTAGCGAGCAAAAGCAAGGGTTTGACGCGCAATGAAATCATACAAGCATCGGGCGTGAAAAGTGGCGGCGGGCTTTCCCTTGTCCTAGAAGAATTGGTGCAATGCGGGTTTATCAAGCAGATGTTCCCAATTACGAAGTCAAAAGAGGAGAGTTTGTACCGTTTGATTGACGAATTTTCGCTATTTTACTACAAATTTTTAGCACATGGAGAAGCCCAAAACAGTTGGTCGCTTATTACGCAAAAACAATCTTTCAAAATATGGTCGGGCTATGCTTTTGAAAATCTATGCTTCAAACATATTGCCCAAATAAAACAAGCGTTGAGCATCGGCGGCGTGATAACGAATGAATATGCCTACACTTTCAAAGGAAATGCGGACACCCAAGGCATTCAGATTGATATGATGATTGAACGGGCCGATAATTGTATGAACCTGCTCGAAGTCAAATTTTACGATAAAGAATTTGTTATTTCCAAAGATTACGAACAGGAATTGAGGGAAAAAGTCGCCATTTTCAGAGAACAAACACGCACCCGAAAGAGCATTTTTGTTACGATGCTTTCCGCTTATGGGGTCAAAAGAAACGAACATTATTTAAGCGTCGTGACCAATCAATTGCTGATTGATGATTTATTTACTTTTTGAGTTTTGGATTAGACATAGCTACTCACCCCCTCAGTATTTTTGAATTTTTACAAGAAAAAATATGAAAAACTACCTATTATCTCTTCTATTTCTCTCGTTCATTGCTCAATGCGGATTGGCACAAACGGTGACCAATAAACGCCCAAATGTCCTATTCATCCCTGTGGACGGTCTCGGAATGAAAGATTTGAGCCGCACAGGCAGCACATTTCATGAAACACCCAATGTAGATAGAATCGCCAAGGAAGGAACGGTTTTCACGCAAGGTTATGCCGCTTGTTCCGTGTGCAGCCCTTCGAGAGCGAGTATTATGACGGGAAAATTTGCGGCAAGACATGGGATTACGGATTGGATTGGCGCAAAATCGGGTACAGATTGGCGGACTGAAAAACGGAATAACAAATTGCTACCCGCCGATTATGTCCACGCGTTGCCCAAAGAAGATAGGGTGTTGCCCGAAGTGATGAAGGTAAATGGTTATAAAACTTTTTCTGCAGGTAAATGGCATTTGGCCGAAAAAGGGTCATACATACGTATCAATAATTGTTATTATGGATAGTCCAAATAAGTTTTGAGTTTTGAGTTACGCGTTTTGAGTCCGTAACGCCGCCGAAATCCGACATCGAATCATTTCTCATTTTGACTAAACGGAATCTCAAATTTTTCCATTTCTTCGAGCGTCATTGTGCCGACTTTTGGCAAAGCAGTAGGCGTTTCTTTTTGGGTTAATGGCGCGTAATTGGTTTGTAAGTCATTGATTATAAATGTGTTGTGCGCGCTTACTAAAGCGGTACGTTCTACCAAATTCTTTAATTGTCTAATATTTTCACTCTGGATTTTTGTTTCACACAGAGTTGTCAGAGAACACAGAGTTTTATGATTTGAAACGTTCTAAAATAACGCTTTTTATACAAGACAACTTTGTGTTCTCTGTGAACTCTATGTGAACTCTGTGTGAACTCTGTGTGAAACAAAGCCCTATTTATTGGGCATACCATTTTTGCAAAACGCCGATTGCTTGCTTGCCTTGCGGCGTATAATC
>JAYTMW010000501.1:0-9381 GCA_043728105.1 Saprospiraceae bacterium
CACATGCTTCACGGGTATAACAGGCTACGAATTTCATTACGCCATGTACGAAAAAGGGAGTTTTTACAAGAAGCACCTCGACCAATTTAAGAGCAATAAAAGCCGTGCTTTTTCAATGATTATGTACTTGAATGTGGATTGGAAAATGGCTGACGGCGGCGAATTGTGTATTTATCATACAAACCATTTGCAGACCATTTCACCGATGAATGGCAAATGTGTTTTCTTCAAAAGTAGTGAATTGGAACACGAAGTTTTGATGACAAATCAACCTCGTTTGAGCATTACGGGTTGGTTAAAAACGAATTAAATTTTTTTTATTGAATTAGGATGCGTGGGATTTTCGGAATTTTATGGGATTTTTTTGCAGTAACACCTACATCACTTTGTGGTGTAGAGTTGTCTAAAAAATCCGTAAAAAATCCCTAAAAAATCCCTAAAAAACCCTACCCATCCTAATTCAATTTCATTTTCGAATCCTAAAAATCATCGCCATACTCAAACCCGTCAGCATCAAAATACAGCCCAACCATACGAGATTGATGCCTGGATTTACGGTCGCTTCTAACACAATAAAATCGGTGCGTGGCGCACTTTCAGCAATCAAAATCGGCACTTTCAAATCTTTATTACTGTTTTCCGCAATTTTGATGTGAATTGATCCCGTTTGTGGTTCAACTTTCGATATAACAAAGTGCAAACCGAGTTCTGAAACATCGTCTCTAATCGGCATTGGCTGCGAACCTCTTATGACGTAAGCGGGCGATGCCTTATAATTGAGAGGCCCCTCAGTATCCACGTCCAAATCGGCTGAAAAAGCCAAATCACCTTTTTCTAATTTAAAATTTTTCATTTGTGGGTTTGGATTAACCGCCATTAAAGTGATTTTATTTTTACCGATTTGTAGGGCTTCACCTTGCTTAAACACATAATCCTTATAAATCAAGCCTTTTTCGGGCATAAATAATCTTTCAAAAAGGGATATATCCACTTTCGCCCGAATACCCAAATCGTTGATAGTGGAAGGTAATTGATAAATGTTTTGATCTCGCAATAAAACCATTGGTTCGGCTCTATAAATGGTATCTTTTCCTTTAGTAAAAACCAATTTTACGCCCACAGCAACATCTTTGTCCTCGGCTACGTATTTTGGATGCTTCGGATTCATGTCCAGACCTTCCACTTTCACGGCGTATTCAGGGGTGCGAATCGAGTCATTTTTAGGTATAAAAGGCTCGTTTATGTTTAAATTCAAAGGTTTATAAACCAACTTTTCTTCACTTTTCATCGCTTCTTCGGGGTCTTGTTCTTCGGGTGGCAAAGAGGCAATGTAAGAGAAAATATCATAAGTGCCAAAGTGCCTCGTTTCGGGATTTGTAGAGGCGATTTTACCCGTTTTTTTAGCGTATAAAACGTGCGGATGAACAGTAAAAGAGTCAATAGTCGTTTTTAAATCTTTACTTTTTTGTTTGTAATTCAGCGTAAAATCACGCCGTAAACCATAAGCTGTATCACTCTCATAAATCACCTCATAACCATTCATATACATCGGTTTTCCTTTCATCAGAAAGATATTTTTACCAAATTGTTCTTCCGTAAAATTGACCATGCCTTCCATGGCAAAACGGTTGTGCGAAATCCAACGTTTGTTCAAACCCGAAGCTAAAATGCCGATTATCAGAACGCCAAAACCCAAATGCGAAAACGCAGAACCGGCCCCCAAAATATTTTTGCGCATCACTGAAACAATATAATCTAAATTGGAAACTGCCACAAACATACCCGCAAAAAGCATCAAAACGTATTGCCAAGCTGTGGCATCAATCCACAGCATGGCCAAGCCCGTCAAGCCAGCCGAAATAAGCACCGACACACCTAAATGCTTGAAATACAATACTTTATGCTTATCAAAATTATGCTCTTTGAAACGTAGAAATTGCGCCCCACCACTCAAAAGACCCATAAAAACGGCAATCCAAAGTTGCGTTTTATTGTAGTGCATAACCACATCCACGGGCGGAGAAAGATGTGATTTTTGGAAACCAAAATAGTCAATAATTTTATTGTAAACGGGAATGGAAGTTGTAAACGTAATCAAAACGACCGACAAAACAAGCACCAAAGAGCCAATAAACATCCAAAATTCTTTGCTCGAAATTGCCTCTTCGGTGGTCGGAGTCGGTATTTTTTTATAATTTTTGACTAAAAAATAAAGGCTTATGCCAAAGAAATAAAGTTGGAAAAACACCAATTGCCACTCCAAGCCAATCTCCGAAAATGCGTGAACCGATGTCTCGCCCAAAACGCCACTTCGGGTTAAAAAAGTAGAATAAACGGTGAGCATAAAAGTGAGAATATAAAACACAAATGTAGCCCTTAAAGAATGTCCCGTAGCCTTCGTGATGAGGTGCGTATGGATGCCTGCAACCAACACAATCCACGGCACAAGCGACATATTTTCGACGGGATCCCAAGCCCAATAACCGTTAAAACTCAAAGCCTCATACGCCCACGCACCGCCCATGAGAATACCCGTGCCGAGTATCGCACCCGAAAACAAGGCATAAGGCATGGCTGGACGTAACCATTCCGTATATTTTTTTGTCCAAAGACCCGCAATAGCAAAACAAAAAGGGATAGACGTGGACGCAAAACCCAAGAAAAGAGTCGGCGGATGGATGGTCATCCAATAATTTTGAAGCAAAACATTCAGACCTTTTGCCGAACTCGCTATTTTTTCTAAATAATCTGCTTGCGCAAAAATGGGTGCGTCATTTGCCTCTCTCAAAAGCAAAATGGGATTGCTGCCCCACTTAATAATGTGTTCTCCGAAACCAACATGAAGTCCCAAAATCATAGAACTCAAAAACACTTGTATCATTGCCAACACTGAAAGCACGGGCGATTCCCATTCTTTTGCCCTCAAAATCAATAGACCACCAAGCCCCACGTGCCAAAACATCCATAAGAGAAAACTGCCTTCTTGCCCTTCCCAAAAAGCCGCAAAAACGTATTGAAAGGCCAAATCATTGTCCACGTGCGAGTGGGCATAGAAATACTCAAATCGCTTGTTTATCATCACGTAAAACATCATCCCAATTACCGTGAGAACGGACACGCCATGCACCCCAAAACTCCAACGACCAATGCGTCGCCATGAGTTGACCCCCTCAGTATTTTCTGGATTTTTATTACTTTTTTGAGTAGAAATGAAATAAGCAATGGCAGCTAAAAGAGCCGCTACGAAACTTAAAACAATGGCAAAGTGACCTATTTGGCGGGGGAGTAAATTTTCTCCAATGTATTGAATATCAGGCATTTGTATATTACTTTGAAAAGTTATTAGTTATTCGTTGTTGGTTATTGGTTATTAATTATTTGCTTGTTAGAATCAACCAATAATCAGTAACGAATAACCAATAACGAATAACGAATAACCAATAACCAATAACTCATTTTTTCTTCATATAAATCTCTTCGTCCTTATATTTTGAAGGACACTTCATCAACATATCGCTTGCAACGAACTCGTTGCCTTTCATTTCGCCCGTTACGACGACTTGTTCTGACAGTTCAAAATCTTGTGGTTTGGGCTTCAAAAGATGTACTTTTACTTCTTTACCTTTTTGATCTTTGAGATAAAAAGTAAAGTCGTTGGCATTTTTTACGGGGTCATAAATCATGGGTTTTTCCTTGATTAATTTGCCCGCCACTTTCACTTTTTCAGAGGAGGCTTGTGCATCGCCGAAATTGGCGTAAGTGGCAACGTCTTTGGCTTGCAATGTCAAAGCACCGATGCCGACGGCTATGACCATGAGCGCAACTATATGGATAGGTTTCATTTTAATTCAATTTTGAGTGGTGAATAAATTAAATTTTAAAACACAAAATTACGTCAAGTCATCGGGAATAAAAATGATTTGATGGATTCTTTCAGTATCATTTTTATTTAGATTGTTTTTAAATTTTTTGAAAAGAAAAATTAAAGGATTTGAAGGCCCCCCCTCAGTATTTTTTGTACTGAATTAGGATTGGTAGGATTGGTAGGATTTAAGGAATTTTATAGGATTTTGGTGTGTGTGGGAAAAATCCTATAAAATCTCTTTAATCTTATTAATCTTGATTCAAATGATTATTTGCAAATTTTTTAATTTTATGAATTAAAAATTTTATAACTTGTTGATTTTCAAATAGTTACCGTTTTTTTATAACTTAAAACTGTTCGTTTGTGACTTATGGATTAATAATTTTATACCCATTCAAAAACGATTTAACATCCATGCGTTTACGACCTTCTAATTGTAAATCGAGTAAATGAATATAACCATCTTCTGTCGCTATTTTGACGTAATTTTTGTTGTCAGAAACAAAATTTCCTGTTGAATACTGAGGGGCTATGATTTCTTTTGAGGCTTTATAAACCTTCAATTTTAAACCATCTAAAGTTGTCCAAGCGGTCGGGTAGGGGGAGAGTCCTCGAATAAAATCATGTACTTTTTGAGTCGTTTGGCTGAAATTAATTTCGCATGTTTCTGAAAAGATTTTGGGCGCATGAGTTACTTCTGTATCTTCTTGAGGCTTCAAAATATAGCCCCCTTTTTCAATCAATTGAACCGATTTGAGTAAGGCATTTGCGCCGATGTTCATCATTTTATCATGCACTTCACCCGCTGTTTCATCTTCTCCGATGGCAAAACGCTCCGTCAACAATACATCTCCTGTATCAATTTCATGTTTTAAGAAAAAAGTAGTAACGCCTGTTTCTTTTTCACCGTTGATTACAGCCCAATTGATGGGGGCGGCACCACGGTATCTTGGCAACAATGATCCATGCAAATTCATGGTTCCCAAACGGGGCATGGTCCAAATAATTTCGGGTAACATTCTGAACGCAACCACGACGAATAAATCCGCATTGTACCCCCTCAGTATTTCAATGAATTCTGGGTTTTTGAGCTTCTCTGGTTGCAAAACGGGAATGTTTTTTTGAATTGCATATTGTTTCACCGCCGACTCTATCAATTGTTTATTTCCCCTGCCGCCAAGTTTATCGGTTGCCGTCACTACACCTACTACATCAAAGTTATGGGCTACCAAAATATCTAAAGAAGCCACTGCAAATTCGGGTGTACCCATGAACACTATTTTCATTTTACTCATTCAATATTTTCTTTCTTGTTTTTATTTTAAAAAATTAAAAGCTAAAATCAACTGCAAAATAGAAAGGATTTTTAATTTTAAGGCAAAAAGCGATGACAGAAAATAACCAACTACAAAGAAGCCTTTCTTTATTCGATTCCACGATGATGGTCATGGGCTCGATGATAGGCAGCGGCATTTTTATTGTTTCGTCGAGTGTCGCAAAACAAGTAGGGTCGCCTGCTATGATTTTAGCGGCGTGGCTGCTGACTGGATTTCTAACAATTATGGCGGCATTAAGTTATGGCGAATTGGCGGGCATGATGCCTCGTGCGGGAGGGCAATACGTATATCTGCGTGAGGCATACAATCCCTTAGTGGGTTTTTTGTTTGGTTGGACGACTTTTTTTGTCATTGAAACGGGTCTGATTGCAGCCGTTGCCATTGCTTTTTCAAAGTTCACGGCCATATTAATACCTTATTTTAATGAGCAAAATATTCTATTAAAACTTGGGGATTATACCCTAACAAGTACCCAAATATTGGCTTTATTAGTCATTTTACTCTTAACTTTTATCAATATTCAAGGTATTCGCTTCGGAAAATGGGTTCAAAATGTATTTACTGTCACTAAAATAGGTGCATTATTGGCATTGATAATTTTGGGGTTTATCAAAGGTTTTAACAATCCGGTAGCGTGGCAAATGAATGCACAAAATTTTTGGTTTTCCTTTAAAACTTCTATCGTGAACGGCAATGCAGTTTCGACCCCCCTCAGTAATTTGGCACTTATTTCGGCTTTGGGTTTGGCGATGATTGGGCCTATTTTCAGTTCTTCCGCTTGGAACACGATTACGTACACGGCGGCGGAAATTAAAAATCCCGAACGCAACATCCCCCTTAGTTTATTTTTGGGAACGCTTGCCGTGAGTCTGCTTTATTGCACAGCCAATGTCGTTTACTTGATGCTTTTGCCTGCTCAAGGCACTGCCACGGGGGAAACTTTTGCACGAGGTATTGCTTTTGCCGCCAACGAAAGGGTGGGCACTGCTGCTGCTGAAATGATTTTTGGACAAATAGGGGTTGTCATCATGGCAATTTTCATCATGATTTCCACTTTTGGTTGTAACAATGGTATTGTACTTTCGGGCGCAAGGGTGTATTATGCTATGGCTCAAGACGGGTTGTTTTTCAAAAAAGCATCCGAGTTGAATGGTAAAGGAGTCCCCGCAAAAGCCTTGATATACCAGTGCTTATGGGCGTGTTTGTTGTGTTTGTCGGGCAAATATTCTGATTTATTAAAATATGTGACATTTGCTACTTTGCTTTTTTATATTCTTACCATTGGGGGTGTTTTTATTTTAAGAAGAAAATTACCCGACGCAGAAAGATCTTATCGTGTTTGGGCATATCCATACATGCCTGCTCTATATTTGGTTATAGCCTCTTCGATTTGTATCAATCTTTTGTGGAATGAAAACGCTATTTCTTTGTTTGGCTTTAATGTGAAACCTTCTTGGGTCGGTTTGGGTATTGTTTTGTTGGGTATTCCTGTTTATTTTTTTAGAAAAAAGGGAATCACATAATCTTTACACGGATTTAAGGATTTTAAGGATTTTAAGGATTTTTTTATTTCAATCAAGGAAATCCTAAAATCATTTTAATCCTTAAATCCGTGTATAAATCCTTTCGATTAGCGTACTGATTGTTTTATTTCAAGATAACGGTATTCAATTCCTTAGCCAAAACATTGCGAGAATCCAATAGTCGTTGTTGGATCTTTAGGTGTTTCATCATAGTAGCTATGTCCCCAGTGTCGTTTGATTTTTTGATAATTTCTTGATTTTGGTCACAAAGTCGCATGATTTTACGTAATTTAAAACGCTTTAAAGCATAGAGACTGTCCATCGTAAAATTTAGTTCGGGCATTTTTTGGGTTTCTAAAGGTCTTCCAAATTTGCTTTCCCAATTGTCTGAATAGTCAAATGGATTAGACAGAACCGATGAAGCAAATTCTCTAATTTCCTTGAGGGTATGACTCAAAAAAAACTGAGCGTTAATTTTTTTGTTGCTCTGAATGACCGACAACGTTTCTTGCACAATGCGTTGATAGAGCTTGTTGTCGAATTCATTCATGACTTCTTCGATGTTTGAAATGATGAAATTTGCTACTGTGACATTGTGTTCGGTGTCATAAATTTCACCACCTGAGGCAATCAAAAGTCGAGCAATATCTCGTTCTTGAAATTCGTCACTACCCAACACCGAAGCCCTTTTTTCGGCAAAAGTATCTTCTATAACTTGTTGATTATCAGTGGGTTGTCCAATATCATCTGACATGGAAGGCTGAGGTGCGGCTGTCCCTTTCTTCTTATCTTCGAGTGATTTTCTAACTAATTTACCAGTTTCACCCACCAAAATTGCTTCTTCCACTTTCATCTGGCCCGAACATTCTCGAATGTAAAGTTGGCGTTTTACGGGGTCTGGTATTTTGGCAATTGTGGTTACGATGTCTTTAATCAATTTAGCTTTTTTAACGGGGTCACCCGCCGCTTCTTCCAACAAAAGTTGGGTTTTAAAAAAGATAAAATCCTTTGCGCTTTTATCAATAAATTCTCTAAAAGCAGTTGTGCCTACCCGCTGCACAAAGCTGTCGGGGTCTTCGTTTGGAGGCAGTAGGGCAATACGAACGTTCATATCTTCTTCTAAAACCATATCTAAACCACGCAAAGCTGCTTTAATACCCGCTGCATCACCGTCATAAACGATTTTTATATTGGGCGTAAACCTTTTTATCATTCTAATTTGCTCAACCGTTAGTGCCGTACCCGAAGATGCTACCACGTTTTCAACACCTGCTTGATGCAATGAAATCACGTCTGTATAACCTTCCACGAGGATACATTCGTCGGCCTGTTGAATGGCTTTTTTGCCTTGAAACATGCCATACAAAACCTTGCTTTTGACATAAATATCAGTCTCTGGTGAGTTAACATATTTGGGTTGATTGGGGTCTTTTATCATGATGCGACCCGCAAATGCTATGGGCTTACCCATCATGCCATGAATCGTAAACATGACTCGGTTTCGGAAAAAATCTTGCTCATATTGTTTAGAAGTCAAGCCTAATCGTCTCAGGTTTTCAAGCTCATACCCCTCAGTAGTAAGCGTTTTTGTTAATAAATCACGGGTATCTTGCGTGAAACCTAAGCCAAATCTTAAAATTGTATCTTCTCGAAAACCTCTCTCTTTGAAATAAGCCAGACCAATGCTTTTGCCTTTATCGGTTGTGAAAAGTTGTTCTTGAAAGAATTTCAAAGCCCGTTCATTCAATAAATATAATGCATCACTCAATTGCCTTTCAGCCATCGCTTCCTTGGAGACTTCACGTTCTTCAATGGCAATATTATATTTTTTTGCAATAAAACGAAGCGCATCTGGATAACTCACATTTTCATGTTTCATCACAAAACTAATAGGGTCGCCACCTTCTCCACAACCGAAACATTTGAAAATATTACGGGCAGGGTTGACGCTGAAAGAAGGTGATTTCTCATTGTGAAAAGGGCATAGACCCGTAAAATTGGCCCCACGCCTTTTTAAGGTTATAAAATCACTGACTACTTCTTCAATTCGAGCGGATTCCGTTATTTCTTGTATGGACTTTTGAGTTATCATAGAGCAAATTTAGCAAATTAAGAACAATTAAAAATTAAAAGTTTAGGAATAAAACGCTCTCGAAGTTACCCCCTCAGTATTTTTAGCTTAAAATGTTTATTTCTGTTTCATTCCTAATTCTACTTTGGCACTTTACCTACTTATAAAGGACTAAATGGATTGATTTAATTTTTGAATAGTAAAATTGAAAATTTTACTATTCAAAAATTAAATCAATCCGAAAAAACAACCCTCAAGCACGCCTTTTATGCGCAGCATAAAACAGTGTGTGTAAAGTGCCAAAGTAGAACTAAATGGGTTGATTTAATTTTTGACGTTGAAAAATGTTCAATTTTTCAACGTCAAAAATTAAATCAACCCGAAAAAAAACTCCCCAAGCACGCCTTTTGTACGCAATACAAAACAGTGTGTGTAAAGTGCTAAAGTAGAAGTAACAACTTGAGATTATTAATCTATCTAAAACACATAAGTGTCAAGACAAAATTATTTGATACTAAACACATAGGCATATAGAACACATAGATTGATGTATAATTATTTGATTTTCAATGAGTTATAAAAATT